>JAJYAH010000210.1 GCA_021779635.1 Pseudomonadota bacterium
GCTTATCGTTGCCGTTTTTCTGCACCATCACCTTAATCGGTTCGGGGCTGGCGAGCTTGACCGAACGGCTGTCGCCACCGAATACCTTGGCATAGCCGACCGGCTGCTGAGCCGCGAACAGGGTGCGCGCCTCGAAATTGCGAAATCCCCATTCCAGCATTTTTTTCGCTTCGGACGCACGGTCTTCTGAATCATCGAGGCCGTTGAGGACGACGATCAAGCGTATCCCGTTCTGCACGGCTGAACCGACCATGCCGTAGCCGCCGTCTTTGGTATAGCCGGTCTTGAGCCCGTCGGCTCCCTCGAGCGAACCCAGCAGCGGATTGCGGTTCGATTGCCGGATCTTGTTCCAGGTGAATTCCCGTTCGTTGAACAGTTTGTAGAATTCGGGATAGGTCTGGATGATATACCGTGCAAGCTTGGCGAGTTCACGCACCGTCATCTTGTTGCCGGGGTCGGGCAGTCCGTTCGAATTGGCAAAGGTTGATTGCGTCAAGCCGAGTTCGCGCGCGCGCTTGGTCATCTTGTCCGCAAAGGCGCGCTCACTGCCGGCGATCCCCTCCGCCAGCACAATACAGGCATCATTGCCGCTCTGAATGATGGCGCCGTGCAACAGGTCGTCCACGGCAATCCTGCTGTGCAGGATGGCAAACATGGTCGAGCCGCCTGCGGGCGCGCCGCCCCTGCGCCAGGCATTTTCGCTGACAGGATATTCGTCGCTCAGCTTGACCTCGCCTTGCTGGATGGCATGGAAGACCACCTCGGCGGTCATCAGCTTCATCATGCTGGATGGCGCCCTCGGCTCATCCGCATTCTTCTCGAACAGCACGCTGCCGCTGGAGGCTTCGATCAGGATCGCGGTCGGCGCGTCGCCGTCGAAGCCACCCTCTTCCTTCTTGGCGCCCTGCACGCTGTTGTTGGCGGCGTACACCATGCCGCCCCACCCGACGGCTGCGACAACGACGCCCGCGATCAGGCGGCGCCAAACCGATGCCGTGGCAAAGCTGGATTTACGCGAGAGGGATATTTCGACTGCCATTGGCGCTGCCATGAAGCTCGCGTTCTAACAGTTGGAAGTCGCGCAAACAACACGCCGCTTGCGGGGGCTCGCCGTGCCGGGATTCAATTGCGGGGGTGTTCAAACACCCCTATCGTGCCGACCTTACGGATAGCCAACAAAATCTCCGAAACAAGGCGGAAAAGCGATGCCATCCTCACGCACCATTTCCGCCAACGGGATCGAGATATTCCTGCTCGAACAGGGCGAAGGTCCGCTGGTGGTGCTTTGCCACGGCTGGCCGGAATTATCCTATTCCTGGCGGCATCAAATCCCGGCGATTGCTGCGGCGGGCTACCATGTCGTCGCACCGGATATGCGCGGTTTCGGCCGGACCAGTGCACCTGCGGATATCGCCGCCTACAGCATCTTCGATCACGTCGGCGATATGGTTGCCCTCGTTGCCGCACTTGGAAAAAAGCAGGCCTGCGTCGTCGGTCATGACTGGGGCGCCCCGGTTGCCTGGCACGCGGCGATGTTCCGCCCCGATATTTTCTCCGCGGTTGCCGGCTTGAGCGTTCCCCCGCCGTTCCGCGGGCGTGGCCGGCCGCTCGATACCTTGCGTCAGGGTGGTATCACCAATTTCTATTGGCAGTATTTTCAGGCGCCCGGTGTTGCCGAGCGCGAGTTCGAACGCGATATCGATGTCACGATGCGAACCCTGCTTGGGCGCGGATTTTCCGATCCGGCTGCCTCATTGTTCGTCGAGGACGGCAAGGGATTCCTCGGCGACGCCAGCGCGACCAGACCGTTGCCGGACTGGCTGACCGAGACCGACCTTGCCTATTTCAGCGAGGCCTACCGCAAGTCGGGCTTCCACGGCGGATTGAACTGGTACCGCAACCTTGATCGCAACTGGGAATTGACCGCGCCGTGGCAAGACGCGCAGATCAGCCAGCCGTCACTGTTCATTGCCGGATCGAACGATTCCGTCATCACCGGCTTGATTGGCGCCAAGCGCGTCGCCGACATGGAGCGGGTTCTGCCCAACCTCAGGCAAAAGCTCATCATCGACGGCGCCGGGCATTGGGTCCAGCAGGAACGCGCCGATGAGGTCAACGCAGCCTTGATTGCTTTTCTGCGGGATAACGGTCGCGAAAAACGGGCTCAATAGAGCCCGCGCCCGGCCAGCACTTCGCTCGGTCCGTGCGGGTCGACTGGCGCATAGGCGGAAACCGGCCTGGCGCCGGAGGCATAACGACTGTCATCTTCGTACGATACGGCGCGCGGGTTTTCGAGAACGCGACCGCTGGAACGCGTGCGGGCGGAGGCGGACATTTCCGACGTTGCGTTGATCGACGCGTAATCGGCCTGGGTATTGCCGAGGCTGTAAGGCCGCCCTTCGGGCATCGGAACCTCGCCCCGGATCGCGCGGCCCGAGGACGGCGCCTCCGGAACGAACGGACGGGCGGAGGCAACCCGAACCAGTGACGGCGACGGCGCCGGCACACCGGTGCGCAAGGTCGCGATCAGCTGACGGTCGTCGGATCCTTCGAGCGGCGCCCGGCCGACATACTCGACCCGCACCCGCGCGACGCCGTTGCCCTTGAATTCCAGGAGCTCGGCGGCCCGGCTGGAGACGTCCATCAGCCGGTTGCCGTGATAAGGTCCCCGGTCATTGACGCGAACGATCAGCGATTTGCCGTTGGAAAGATTGGTCACTCGCGCATAGCAGGGCATCGGCAGGGTCGGATGGGCGGCGGTCAGCGACGCCATGTCGAACACTTCGCCGTTGGCGGTCAGCCGGCCGTGGAAATCGTCGCCATACCAAGAGGCCAGCCCCTCCTCTCGATAGTGAGGGTCCTCTTCCGGAACGTAGACCCGGCCAGCGACGGTATAGGGTTTGCCGACGCGGTAGGTGCCGCCGCCCTTGGGCACGGGCTCGCCAAACGCCACCACGCGCGGGCTGCTGGAAACGCCATATCTGGGGTCAATGTTGCTGCCAAATTTGCCCGAGGACGCGCAATTGGCGACGACAAGGCATGCCGCTACGGCCGCAACGCCGCGCGCCGCCCGTAGAACCGGATCTGACCGTCGAATCCCCATGCGCCCCAATTACCATTCCATCGGCCGCATGCCTACTTGAGGCGCACAGCCGCTACACGTCCCCAATGCAGCCCATTTCCGCACCAAGATATGAATATATCGCAGCCCGAACACGGCGGAAATGGGGAGAGCTTGGTGGTGGTGAATTAATGGTTGCATTAGATGGCTGCCGTGCGGAGCCTTCGAGCGCTCCATTCGCTGGGGCTGGTTGAGCCCAGCCGCGCCCCCGCCATGCCTCAGAATATTCGGCGGCGAGGTTCGCGGCGGAAGCGTATCGGAGTGGGCTCAAGGCGCCGTGTTGAACGCTCCCGGCGACCGTGACGATCGAGTCCATTATCAGCAAAACCACATGATTTTCAAAGGACAGCGCCTTGCCCTTCATGTTGTTTCGTACGTCGGATAGCACCTTATTGTGCTGCGGCTAGCTCCGAGGTTAGGTGGAGCCCTTGCCGCGTATCCCGTATTTTTGACCAAAATCCCGGCTATCAAAACTCCGAATGCAATTTTGGGACAGTCCAACGATGCGTCGCGTGTTTTTCGGACTGATATTTTTTTCGCTAACGGCCTGCAGCGGTGCTTTCGCCGGTGAAGCACCGGCGCCCGGCTCAAACCCCGGCATTTCGCTGGAAAAGCCGTCGCCGGAAGGGCAAGTCAATCCTTCCGAGAGCCGCAAGCGGGCCGCAAGAGCCCACCCTGAAGCGCATTCCGGACCGCGGTCGTTACCGCTCTCGTCGGCGGCGGCCTACGCGTCTGAGCATGCAACCAGCCTGCCGATTTCGTCGCCTCCCAATCCGGCGTCGCCTCCGAGCACTTCGTGGACCGGCTTTTACGTGGGAGCCGGCGCCGGCGCGGCTCGTCCATAGCTGGCGCTGGTCTTTCTGGCTCTGAGGTAAGGAAAACCCCACCGGATCTCGCTGGCGGGCTTGCGTTACTATCGGCTAGATCAGCCGCACACCTGAACGCGTCGTATTCGCCAGCCGTGGTGCGTCATGATGCGATGCGCAACCAGGCGACAGTTGCCGCCTTCTTCGTAGTTTCCACCGAAGCTTGCGGGGTAGCCGCCCCCGGCGCCGAAACCGCCGACTCCGACGCCGCCTCCCCGGGCCGAAGCGCCAGTCGCAGAACCCAAGCCAACCACGGCAACAGCCATCAACGCCAAAATCGTTTTGCGCAAGTTACCTCTCCTCGTTTGCGTCGTCGCACCCGCGGCAAATTCACCGATTGACAGGTAATATGTTTCATTAACCCGGAAATGCCCGCACCAGTAAAAAAACCGACGATTGCCAGACGGGGTTGAATTTTGCACGTGACGTTTGCACGAGCGGGCGTCCCTCCATCATTCGCTACCCATTATTCGCAGACATCCACGTTGCGTACTCGCCAGCCGGACGATGTCATCACGCGCTGCCGAGCCAAGTGGCAACCGCCGTAGCCGTCATCGCCATAGGGATAGCCGTAGGGGTAAGCATAACCGTAAGGATATCCGTAGCCGTAGTAGCCGCCATAGTATCCGAAACCGAAGCCTGCCAATCCGAGACCGTAGCCATATCCGCCATAGCCTCCTCGCCAACCGCCTCCGTGGAAACCGCCGCCGCCAAAGCCGTGGCCGCCGCCAGCGAACCCACCCCCGCGGGCCGATGCGCCGGTTGCTGCGCCACAACCAACCGCGGCGACGGTGATGAAAGTCAAAATCGTCTTATGCAACTTACTCTCCTGGTCATTGTCGTCGCATCCATGACAACTCAAGCATTTGAAGAACTAAACGTTTCATAAACCGGATCTTGGAACCAGATGTCGACTGAGGACCGGCATCCAGATGCGTGCGGAAGACAAGCGGAAAAAGGACGCCGCGAAGGCAATGCGGCCAAGCGAAGAGTTCGGCTGCCAAGGGCGAAGAAGCCTGAGCCACCGGCCGGTTGAAAATCCAGCGCAGCGCCAGTCGAAGCAGGCCGATTCCACGCGTAGGCGCACCGGACCGGCGCTGGTGACAGCGCCGTTTTCTGTTTGGTACCATCCCGGCTGAAAATCAGCCGCCCGCGCAGTAGGTGCAGCCGGCCTCCTGCGCGCGATTCACCCCCCACGTTCCGGATGGAATGATGGTGATGCCCGGGACCACATTTGCCGCCCATTCCTTCGCGGCTTCGTCCGCGCTCACACCGGCGTTGCCGGCGAGCATCTTGCTCTGCACATGCAGCGCAAGGTTGCAGCCGCCGATCACCGTGCCGTTCGCGAGTAACCGGTCGATCGCCATATCGTCGACCAGAAGCACGCCGGACTTCGGATGCAGGAACGGATTCTTGACCGCCGGCGCCTTGGTCTCCGGATCGAGGATATTGAATGACTCCCCGATCTTGTATTTTTGCCACATCTCGTTGCCGAGCGCGATCGGGAATGCACCGTGGCGCAGGACGATGACCGCCGTCGCGGCAAACGAGCTCGCGCTCGGCGGTCCGTGCGGCACCAGGAACGAATAGGCGAACGCAAGCGGGAATCCGGCGTTGGCCGCGTAGGCGTCCACCACCTGACGATGACGTCCCTTCAGCACTCCCGGCCAGTCCGGCCCGTCGGATGGCGGTGCCGCGGTTTCTGCGCGCACCGGCGTTGCTGCAACCCCCGCGAGCGCGAGTACCATCGCGCCGGCGAAACGGCCGAATAAACCCCGGCGGGGCATCATGTCGGTCATGTCGTGTATGAGATCGGTCATGTGGTCCTCCATTTTCTGCATCATCTGCGCAAACCATCGGCTAGCGAGAAGGCGGTCAAAACAATAGGGACATCGCCGCTGACAAGCGGTAGCAGTCAAACTATACCATCGTTCAGCCGGCATCGATCAAGGCGCCGTCGCGTTCCTCTGGGGCACCGGCGGCACGACCGACGCGATGCTGTTTGGGCCGCCCGGGGCTACGAACTTGTGCCGGGGCGTTCGAAGCCCGACGCACGCCGTTGCGCGGGTGGCTCTGAGGAAAAGCCCTCAGGCCTGAACGGCCCACATTTATCTCGCGTTACCGTCAATCTTCAAAAGCCCTTATAAAATGGACACTTCTCACGGGATCAATGCAATGCGCTTCGGCAAGCTGCCCATTTCCAGTTGATGTATGACGCGCAGCCCAGGATCGAAATGCCCAACCTTGCAGCGTTATAAATCGCGTTTCTCTCGGCATGTTCGGTCCAAGAATATTTGGCGGGGCGCTCGCGTCGCAACGCTACGTCGTCATCGACGCCACGAACAAGACCGTTGAAGCCGGTCGAACGAATCACGCGATCCGGACCAACGATCACGCACCAGTTGGACCTAACAGGCTGTTGAAGAAGTGGCTGATCGGCGCGCTATGAAGGGAATCTCGTCGCCACATTCGAGACAGATCTCACCTTCGAGAGAGCCGTCATCCAGCATCTCTGCCCAACCATGGCCGCTTGCGGGCTCCATTTCATCGCTGCCATTCCATGTGAACGCGACGGCATCGCCTTCGCAGCGGCCATGGATTGATCCTGTGAGGCAATCCAAGGCGAACTCGCCACCGTCCTCGGCGAACAGAATGTAAGAGCCCGGCCCGGCCATGTCGAAATCGGGTGTTTCTACGACGCGCCACTTGCCCCGCACGCTCATATCGGCACCGCCAGCAGTTTGGGCAGGCGGATCAGGTTGTAGGCCACAAGTGCCAGCGTGAAGGCGGCATCCACACGAGCGCGTCCCCGCAGCTTGACCTTGGCCAAGCCGGCGGAGCTCTTGATCCAGCCGAACACCTCCTCGATCCGTTTGCGGCAGCGCTGGCTGATCTCGTAGCCGGCATGGCGGGTGGTGCGGCCGTCAACGGCGGTCTTGCGTGGCTTGCCGGTCTTACTCAGATGCCCGTCGATCGCGATATGCGGAGTAACCGACCTGTCTCTCAGGTCGTACACGAACTGCGTGACGTCATAGGCTTTGTCCGCTCCCAGAGTGACCCGCTTCGCGCACCCGCGCCTGTCGATCATGGCAAGCGCGATCTCCCGTTCGGCCGCGCCAATGGCTTGGCTTACCCCGCCCAAAACCGCCAACCATTGCGGTTCTCCATCAACGCATGTCCCATATAGCAGAGCTTGGCCGGCGGGCCGTCGCCCTTCTTGTAGAGCCGGGCCTCGGGATCGGTCGTGCTCGCATTGGATCGCTTCTCCTTGTGGAAACTGCGCTCGGCATTGCGCCCCGGGCCGTCCTGGTCTTTGTCGCTGCCATCCTTCTTCCGATCGCGAGTTGGCCACCGAGCACGGGCGTCGCAAAGGTGTAGGTCGGAGCTAGACAGAGGAGATCGGCCCGCGCATTCAGATTAGCATACCGTCGCGGGGATTCTGCCGATCTGAATTTCTCTTGCTGCCGCGACGTCACCTGAAGCGCCGACGTTCGTATAGTAGTAGACCGCCGCCATGGACCAGCCCGGTGCCCCGGGAACGGCAGCCAGGCTGCCGAATTGCCCCGGAAGCCAGAACGACACGCGCAGCGTTCATCATATGCATCGGGTTCTGAAGCAGGCGCTCAAACAAGCCGTGAAGTGGAGTCTAATCAAGCGTAATCCTTGTGATGCTGTCGACCCACCACGCGTGGAGAAGCTGGAAATGAAAACGCTCGACACTACACAGACGGTGGATGCGCCGACCGAGATGCGCAAGACACGTTTCTTGATCGCGTTTTTGCTTGCTGGAATTTGCGGTTTGCGCCGTGGTGAGATCGCGGCACTACGCTAGAAAAACGTTGATCTCGAAGCCGGTGTGATGATGATCGTGCAAACCGCTCGGCAGATCAAAATCGTGGTCAGCTTAAGCCGGTGAAGAAGGGTCGTCCGGTAGCCCGATCGGGCATCAGGCTTGCTGAATTCAAAGCACACCGCGCCAGGCAAGCCGAAGAGCAATTAAGATTCAAATTGAAGCTTTCGCCGGATAGCTTCGTCTTTGCGCAGCCCGACGGCACGCCAATCAAGCCCGGCAGTATCACAAATGAATGGAAGCGGCTGGTGGCCAAGCACACCCTGCCCTGTATTCAATTTCACGATCTGCGCCACGCCCACGCCACCGCGATGGAGGGCAGCGGCGTCCATCCCAAGATTGCCAGCGAACAGCCACAGCTCTATTGCCATCACACTTGACCTCTACAGCCATGTGCTGCCGAACATGCAGGCCGATGCCATTGAGGCGATGGACAACGAGTTGCTGGCAGCTATAAGCAAGCGCACGAAAGAGATGTTAGCAAACTGGTGAGCAAAGCGACCTTTTCGATTAACCTAATGTCAAAATTATTCTTTGTTATCAATGGTTTGGAAGGGTGGCCGAGTGGTTTAAGGTACCGGTCTTGAAAACCGGCGTGCCCGCAAGGGTACCGTGGGTTCGAATCCCACCCCTTCCGCCATCCGCCAGTTTCCCGAGTGTCCGGGCTTGAGGCGATGCGCCCGCACTTTATGATTGCGACACGGCGTTGATTACGCATCCCGATCGCCACAATCCGGTTGCGCTACGCCTGCGATGAATCGTTCCGCTACGATTCTAGCTAGAATCGGCCCTGCTGTGCCTTGGACTCTGATGCTGCCAACGCCGTGCTCCGGATAGTGGATTTTTCGATTGAAGTTAGTCGCCGTGCTGCGCGGGATTGGCGCGCCTGAGGGTTCTGAGAAGCACAGCGCCACGGCGTCCGCTTCGTCCGGTGACGGCATGCCGCGCTTCAGCACGACGGCCTTGGGGCCGCGCAAATCACACCCTATCCCTCACCATCCTGGTGAAGCCCTTTCGGCACTGCAACAAAGGTCAGGCCGATTCGTTTCTGCCGAATCCAGGCAATTCTGCATTCGTAGACCGAGGAGTCGTTGGCCATCACCAGACGAAAGCGGGCCGGCACGAAGGCCGGGTTCTCGATATCGATGGCGGCGCCCTCGGCTGAGATATTTCGAACCATACAGCTCATGACCGAGCCGCCGGACGACACGTAAGCCGGCTCACTGATCTCGGTCCGTGGGTACTTCCGCTTTTCTTCCATCGACGGCGGCCCTGACTGGCAATTGCGGGCAAGAATAGCTTCAAACATTAAATAAATCAGGCTGGTCGGTCGGAGCGAAGTCAGAACCCGAGGGGCCAACCCCGTGGACCAGACTAAGGTCGAACCCGCCGAACCAGCCGTCGGCAGTCTTGCCGACAACCGCGCCTGCCTGGCTCGGTTCCAGCCCCTCATCGGTGCGGCACACGGGATCGCGAATTCTTGCTCGTTATCCGGTTGGATACCGGTATCCCCTGGCGTTTTTGAAAAGCCGC
>JAJYAH010000211.1 GCA_021779635.1 Pseudomonadota bacterium
ATGCGCGGTGATCGGCTGCGAATGCGCCAGTGAAAATGTGCGTGGGGACGAGGCAATGCCGACGACGGATATTCACTATCTCGGGCTGGTTGAGGTTGGGCAGCAAGTCCAGGCCAGGAGGCTGTCGCCGGTTGAAGTGACCAAGGCGATGCTCGAGAGAATTGAGCGGCTCGATGGCAAGCTGAAGAGTTACGCTTGTGTCATGGCCGACTCGGCACTGGCGGAAGCAGCCGCTGCCGAAAAGGAAATCGCCTCCGGCAAGATCAAAGGGCCGCTGCATGGCGTGCCCGTTGCAGTCAAGGATCTCTGCTGGGCCAAGGGCGCACCGGCCGCGCACGGCATGACGATCCATCGCGACTTCCGCCCCAGCGAAGACGCCACTGTCGTGGCGCGTCTGAAGGACGCGGGCGCGATCATTCTCGGCAAGCTGCAGCAGACCGAGGGGGCTTACGCCGATCATCACCCGAAAATCGATCCGCCGAAAAATCCATGGAATGCGGATTTGTGGCCGGGCGCCTCGTCGAGCGGTTCGGGTTGCGCTACCGCGGCCGGCCTCTGCTTTGGATCGCTCGGGACCGACACCGGTGGATCAATCCGGTTTCCGTCCGCGGCCAATGGCGTCACGGGGCTGAAGCCGACCTGGGGACGGGTCAGCCGCTACGGCGCATATGAGCTGGCAGCGACGCTGGATCACATCGGGCCGATGACGCGCAGCGCGATCGATTGCGGTGCAATGCTCGGTGTGATCGCAGGCAAGGATTCCAAGGATACGACTGCCGTGCCGTTGCCCGTGCCGGACTATCTTGCGGGGCTGACCGGCGATCTGCGGGGCGTGACGATCGGTGTCGATCGGCGCTGGACCAGCGAGGGCACGGACGAGGCCGCAAGCAAGGTGCTCAACGAGGGCCTGCGTGTCGCGACAGATCGGGGCGCCAAGATCCGCGAGATCACGTTTCCGGATGCAAAGGCGGTGATCGACGACTGGTTCCCGCTTTGCGGCATCGAGGCAGCCGTCGCGCACGAGGCGACTTATCCCTCGCGCAAGGACGAATACGGGCCCGGGCTTGCGGGACTGCTCGATCTTGGCCTGCAGCAGTCCGGCAAAGACTACCAGAAGATCGTGCTGCGGCGCGAAGCGTTTCGTGGGGCTGTGCGACTTGCGTTCGAAGAGGTCGATCTCATCGCGGTCCCGGCCCAGGCTTTCGCCGCGCCCACGCTCGCCAAGATGGGCGCGCTTGGCGAAGACCCCTCGCTGATCGCCGGATTGCTCCGCTTTACCTGTCCCTTCGACATGACCGGAAGCCCGACGATTACGCTTCCGGGCGGCTTTGCCCCGAACGGCGGTCCCGTCGCCTTCCAGTTCGTCGGCCGCCACTTCGAGGAAGCGGGTCTCGTCCGCGCGGGGGACGCGTTCCAGCGCGTCACCGATTGGCACAAACGTCATCCCACTCTTTGATCCGAGGAACCGTTCGCATGAAGGCCGTAGACTGGTTGCAGAGTTCCATCATGTCGAAGCGGGCCGTCGCCAGGGGGGCGGCCGGCAAGACGCATAGTCTGACGATCGAGCAGCAGGGGAAATTCCACTACGTCTACGGTCCTTATGCGAAGCCGACCTTGTCGATCGATCCCGGCGGGGTCGTCGTCGTCGAAACCGAAGACGCTTTCGGGGGCGTGCTCACCAGCGAGAGCGATAGCCCGACCGCGAAACTGAACTTTCCATACCTGAACCCGCAATGCGGACCGATCGCGGTCAAGGGCGCCAAGAAGGGCGATTGCCTCGCCGTCTATATCCACGACGTCGAGACGCGCGGCGAACAGCCGGCCGGAACGACCTGCATCATCCCGGAGTTCGGCGGGCTTGTCGGGACCAGTTCCACGGCACTGCTCAATCCGCCGCTGCCCGAGCGCGTGAAAAAGCTGCATGTCGACAGGAACGGCGTGCGCTGGAACGACAAGATCACGCTGCCTTACGAGCCGTTCATCGGCACGATCGGGGTATCGCCGGAAATCGAGGCGATCTCCTCGCTGCAGCCGGACTATCATGGCGGCAACATGGACCTGCCCGATGTCGCGCCCGGTGCCGTCCTCTATTTGCCGGTCCATACGGAGGGGGGGTTACTCTATGTCGGTGACTGCCACGCCACCCAGGGTGATGGCGAACTCTCCGGCGTGGCACTTGAGCAGCGCGCGACCGTCACGCTCCAGATCGATCTGATCAAGAACTGGAGCTTCGCGTGGCCGCGGCTCGAGACGCGCGACTTCATCATGACGATCGGCAGTGCGCGCCCGCTCGAGGACGCCGCCCGCATCGCCTATCGCGAGCTCACCCGATGGATGAGCGCCGATTATGGCTTCGACGAGATCGACGCGTACATGCTGCTCAGCCAGGCCGGGCGCATGCGGCTCGGCAACATGGTCGACCCGAAATACACGATGGGTGCGTCGATCCTGAAAAGCTACCTCAAGGCATGAACTCCAGCAGCTTTTAACAAGAGGACATTTCAATGAAATCGCGACATCTGCTTAGAATTGTGTTTCTTGGTCTCATGCTCGGAACAGCGGCGGCGGTCGGCGCCGCCCAGGCGGCCGACCCTCCGTTGAAGATCGGCCTGCTCGAAGACGTCTCCGGCGATCTTGCTTTCATGGGCATGCCGAAACTCCACGGCTCGCAACTTGCGGTCGAGGAGATCAACAAGAGCGGCGGCATTCTCGGGCGGCAGATCGAACTCATCCATCTCGATCCGCAGGGCGACAACGCCCGCTATCAGGAGTTCGCACGGCGTCTGCTCAGCCGCGACAAGGTCGACGTACTGATCGGAGGCATCACTTCCGCGTCGCGCGAGGCTATCCGGCCGATCATCGACCGAACGACCACGCCGTACTTCTACACCAACCAGTATGAAGGCGGCGTGTGCGACGCCAGCATGATCAGCATGGGAGCGGTCCCGGAGCAGCAGTTCTCGACCCTGATTCCCTGGATGGTCGAGAAGTTCGGCAAGAAGGTCTACGTCATCGCCGCCGACTACAATTTCGGTCAGATTTCGGCGGAGTGGAACCGCAAGATCATGAAGGATCTCGGCGGCGAGGTCGTGGGTGAAGAATTCATCCCGCTCGGCGTCTCGCAATTCGCGCAGACGATCCAGAATATCGAGAAGGCGAAGCCGGATTGGCTTTTGACGATCAATGTCGGCGCTGCCCAGGACTCGTTCTTCGAACAGGCTGCCGCCGCGAAACTCAACCTTCCGATGGGCTCATCGATCAAGGTCATGCTCGGCTTCGAGCACAAGCGGTTCAAGCCGCCGGCACTCAACAATATGCATGCGACCGCGAACTGGTTCGAGGAGATCGATACGCCCGAAGCCAATGACTTCAAAAAACGCTGGCACGCCAAGTTCCCCGATGAGTTCTATATCAATGACATGGGCTACAACGCCTACAATGCGATCTACATGTACAAGACGCTGGTCGAGAAGGCGAAGTCGATCAAGCTCGATGACATGCGCAAGGTGATTGCGACCGGCGATGCCTGCATCGATGCGCCCGAAGGCAAGGTTTGCATCGACCCGAAGAGCCAACATACGTCGCACCGCATGCGCCTTATCTCCGTCGGTCCTCAGCATCAAGTCACGGTCGAGAAGGATTACGGGACGATTCAACCGTATTGGCTGGGTGAGATCGGCTGCGACCTCACCAAGAAGAATGACAAGGATCAGTACACGCCGAGTCATCTTCCCAACAAATCGTGACGTGCGGGCACGAATCTTGCTTTCGTAATCGTGTCGAATTGCGTCATGATGATGAACTGCGCGGGCGCTGCAACGATGCGGCGCCCGTGAAGCGAGCAGGAGGCCAGGATGTCGGCTGAACTATTCTCGGTATTTTATCAGTTCGCCGACGTCTTCGCGTTTCTGATCCTTTCGGCATCCGGCCTCGCCATCGTGTTCGGCATGATGGGCGTCATCAACATGGCGCATGGCGAGTTCATCATGTGTGGCGCCTATGTGACGGTCGGATTGGTGAAGCTCGGCGTGCCTCTCGCCGTTGCCCAGGCGCTCGCCGCGGTGACCGCAGGATTGATCGGCGTCGCCGTCGAATACCTCATCGTCCGGCGCTTCTATAAAAGGCCGCTGGATTCGCTGCTCGCCACCTGGGGCCTCAGCCTGATCGTTACACAATCAATGCTGCTGATCGTGGGATCGTCGATCACAGGCATCGGCACGCCGGAGGGCAGCTTTGCGATTGGCGGCTACACTTTCTCGACGTATCGCCTGGTGCTGTTTGCCTGCGCGGTCGCTGTGCTGATCGGCCTCTATGTCACCTTCATGAAGACGCGTTTCGGCCTGATGGCGCGGGCGACGATGCAAAATGCCGCCATGGCGAAGGCGCTGGGCGCACGCACGGGACGCATCTATGCGATCAGTTTCGGCATCGGCGCCGGCCTCGCGGGCCTGTGCGGCGCGCTTTATGCACCGACGATGACGCTGATCCCGACGATGGGCGCGACGTTTGTGGTGGAGAGTTTCGTCACGGTCGTCGTCGGTGGAGCCAACGTTCTGTTGGGAACGGCGCCGGCTGCCGTGTTCCTGGCGATGATCCGAATGGTCCTGAATGCTAGCTACGGGCAGATCATCGGCCAGATCGGCATGCTGTTTGCCGTCATCCTGATCATTCGTGTCTTGCCCGAAGGCCTTTCCAGTGTGTTGGTCCGTCGTGCGCGCTGAGCGGGAGACCTGATGTTTAGACTGCTTGATGGTCCCCAGACCTTGGGACGGGGACGGACCTTCTGGTCCTGCTTTCTGGTCGTGCTGGCGGCCGCGTTGATCTATCCGGTCTTTGCGGACTCCTACGATGTCGGCAACTTCTCCTATTTCCTGATCTGGATATTCATGGCGCTCGGCCTGTGCCTGATGTGGGGCTATGGCGGCATGCTGTCGTTCGGCCAGACATTCTTCTTCGGTATCTCCGGTTACGCCTATGGCGTGTTCGCCATCAACATGGGTGGAGGCTCGGCGACGATCGCAGCACTTGTGCTCTCGGTTTTCATTGCAATGATAGCGGCCGGTATCCTCGGTTACTTCATGATCTGGGGAGGTATCAACGGTATCTTCTTCGGTATCGTGACGCTGTCAGCAACGTTGGTGCTGGCATTCTTTCTGGGACAAACGGCCGGACCGGAATGGCACATCGGTCCTGCGCGGCTCAATGGCTTCAACGGCATGAAAGGGATGGATCCGCTCACCGTCGGCGATTTCGACATCGAGGGGTCGGCGCTCTACTACGTCATGGTGGCGCTCATCGTGGTGGTCTACATTGCGCTGCGCATGCTGGTGAACTCGCGCATCGGCAACGTCATCGTCGCCACGCGCGAGAACCCGCAGCGCGCCGAGATGCTCGGCTATGACATTCGCAGGTATCAGCTGCTGACGTTTGTCATCGGTAGCGGGCTCGCCGGTCTCAGCGGCGCGCTCTACACGTCCTGGGGGCAGTTCATCACTCCGTCGAGCATCGGCCTCCCGGCCGCCGCCATGCCGATCGTTTGGGTGGCGTTCTCGGGGCGGAGCGACCTGACCGCGACGCTTGTCGGCTCGTTCCTGCTGCTCTTCGGCTTCCAGACCATCACGGTGTACAGCCAGCAGGCCGCGCTCGTGCTGATGGGCGCGCTGCTGCTGGCCACCGTGATGTTGGCACCGCAGGGCTTCGTCCTCGGTGTCGGCAAGCTTGTCGTCGATCGATGGACAGCGCGTCGGCGGCGCGACGCGAGCCCAGCTCTGGCGGACGCCAGCCGCCTGCAATCGGATGAGACGTGACATGGCGCTGGTCGATGTGAAGGGTGTAACGAAGCGCTTCGGTGGATTGACGGCTGTGTCCGATGTCGATCTCACGGTAAATGCCGGTGAGGTCCACTGCCTGATCGGCCCCAACGGGGCAGGGAAGAGCACGCTGTTCAAGCTGATCGTCGGGCTTTATCCGCCGACCAGGGGCAGCATCTTCTTCGACTCCATCGATATCACCGACGAGCGGCCTTTTGCGCGTGTCCAGCGGGGCATGAGCATCAAGATGCAGGCGCCGAGCGTCTTCAAGGAACTGCCGGTCCGGCAAAACATCCAGATCGCACTCCAGGAGCGCCTTTCGGGCGCCGAACGCGACGCCGAGGAAGAACGGCTGCTCACGCTGCTCAATCTGGCATCAGACACCGGCAAACTGGCAGGCGAGCTTTCGCACGGCCAGCAGCAATGGCTCGAGATCGGGATGGCGTTGGCATTGAGCCCGCAGCTCTTGCTGCTGGACGAGCCGACGGCCGGCATGTCGCCGGAGGAAACGTTCAAGACCGGTGAACTCATCAAGTCGTTCAATGCCGAGGGCATGACGGTTCTCGCCGTCGAGCACGACATGGCGTTTGTTCGCCAGATCGCCCAGCGCGTCACCGTGCTGCATCTCGGCGAGGTGTTCGCGCGCGGCAGCCTCGAAACCATTCTTCAGGACGAGAAGGTCGCTGAAATCTACCTTGGTACGACACATGCCCACTGATCAGATACTGGATGTATCGGGGCTTTGGGCGGGTTACGGCGCCACGCCGATCCTGCAGGGTGTGAGCATGTCGGTCTCCCGTGGCGAGATCGTCGGCGTGATCGGCCGCAACGGCGTCGGCAAGTCGACGCTGATGCGATGCCTCATCGGGCTTCTTGATACGTGGCGCGGCACCATCACCTTCATGGACCGGGATGTGACGTCGTTGCAGGCGGACGCCCGCGCGCGCGCCGGCTTTGGCTATATCCCGCAGGGACGTGATGTCTTTCCACAGATGAGCGTCGAGGAGAACCTGCAGGTCGGCGAGTTGATCGGCGGACCAAAGGGAAAGAAGCTGCCGGAACTCGTCTACGAGTATTTTCCGCGGCTGAAGGAGCGCCGGCGGCAGGTTGCAGGCACCATGTCGGGAGGCGAGCAACAGCAACTCGCCATTGGGCGGGCGCTCATCGGTAACCCGTCATTGATGATCCTGGACGAGCCGTCCGAGGGCATTCAGCCGTCGATCGTGCAGCATATATGCGAGGCGCTGAAATCGTTCCGGAATGAACTCGGGACGACGATTGTCTTCGTCGAGCAGAATCTCGACACGATCCTGGCGATCGCCGAGCGGTGCTATATCATGGAGAAGGGCAAGATCACGCGCTCGCTGACCGGCGATGACGTCAACGCGGACAATGTCCGCGCGCAACTCCTTTTGTGAGGTTGTCTGCCTTCCACGAACAGGTCTTGTTCATGAGGGGCGGCTTGTTTGAAGTCGAATGACCAGGGAAGGAGACAAACATGGATTTGGGACTCAAAGGAGCCAAGGTTCTCGTCACCGGCAGCACCAAGGGGATCGGCAGGGCGATCGCTGAAACTTTCGCAGCCGAAGGCGCCAATGTCGGAATTTGCGCGCGCAATCGGGCGGACGTGGACAGCACGGTCGCGGCGCTGAAGGCCATGGGTGTTGCAGCCTTTGGCGGTTCCGTCGATGTGTCCGACGGCGCCGCGCTCAAGGCATGGGTGAGCGACATGGCATCGAAGCTCGGTGGCGTCGATGCCGTCGTTTCCAATGTCAGCGCACTCGCCATCGGGCAGGACGAGGAGAGCTGGCAGAAGGAATTCTCCACCGACATGATGGGAACGGTGCGTCTGGTGAATGCGGCGATGCCGCATCTGGAAAAGAGCAGCGCCGCCGCGATCGTGACGATCTCCAGCGTTTCCGGCCGCGAGGTCGACTTTGCAAGCGGCCCCTATGGGACCTTCAAGGCCGCCATCATCCATTATACGCAAGGTCTGGCCAACCAGCTGGCCGGCAAGGGTATTCGCGCCAATTCCGTGTCTCCGGGCAACACCTACTTCGAGGGTGGGGTCTGGAACACGATCAAGGACAGCAATCCCGAACTGTACAAGACCGCGCTGGCCCTCAACCCGACCGGCCGCATGGGCACGCCGCAGGAGATGGCGAATGCCGTGGTATTTCTTGCAAGCCGGGCTGCAAGCTTCATCACGGGAACGAACCTCGTCGTGGACGGTGCCTTGACACGCGGCGTCCAGTTCTAAGGTGGGGCGAACGGTCGCGCGCTCGATGCCGGAGTGTCCGGTCTTGGCGCGAGACCAATCTGGAAATTGGCGTGGGACAGCTCGGGAAGGCAGCGAAGGCGGCAAGACGATGTCGCCATCGCTGTCGTTGCGTGGGCTCTCCCGATGAGAACGGGACATCAGCATGTCTGTGGATCAGTTGCACTACAAATCCATCACTGAGCTATCGGAACTCTTTCGTCGCAGAGAGGTGTTACCTTCAGAGGTTACCGCAGCGACATTGAACCGAATTGGAAAACTTGACGGGAGCTTTCACGGCTATGCGGTCGTGCTTGCGGAACGGGCCATGGCGCAGGCAAGGAAGCACGACGGCGAACTCGCCAAGGGCATCTGGCGCGGGCCGCTTCATGGTGTTCCGATCGGATTGAAGGATCTGTGCTACACGACATTTGCCCCGACCGCCGGCGGCACCAAGATTCACGCGAAGTTCGTGCCGTCCTTCAACGCGACAATCGTGGACCGGCTTGAACGGGCCGGTGCGGTCACGCTTGGAAAGCTCAAGATGACAGAAGGCGCCTACACGAGCCATCATCCCCTCGACCAGGCGCCGCTCAATCCCTGGAACGTGAATTATTGGGTTGGCTCTTCATCGAGCGGATCCGGCGTCGCAACGTCGGCGGGGCTTTGCTATGGCTCGATCGGAAGTGATACCGGCGGTTCGATCAGGTTTCCGTCCGCAACCTGTGGCCTGACCGGCATCAAGCCGACATGGGGCCGGGTCAGCAGGCACGGCATCTTCCCGTTGGCGGACTCCCTCGATCATGTCGGGCCGATATGCCGGAGTGCCGCGGACGCCGCCGCCATGCTGGGCGTCATCGCGGGAGCCGACCCGAACGATCCAACGGCTTTGCAGGCTCCCGTGCCGAATTATCTGGCCGGGATCGGGGACGGCGTGCGCGGTCTGCGAATTGGTGTGGATCGCAAGTATACCCAGGAAGGAATAGACCCGCAGGTCGTAGCCGCGTTGCTGGAAGCTGAACGAACGCTCGCCGATCTCGGTGCCCAGATCCGTGAGGTCCGTTTCCCTTCCTACGAGAAGCTGGTCAGCCAGTGGATCCCGATGTGCTCGGTGGAGACGGCGGAAGCGCACCTGAAGACGTATCCGTCGCGCGCGACGGAGTACGGACCGGACCTCGCGCAGTTGATCGAGCAGGGCAGGTCCGTCAGCGGTATCGAAATTGCGGCCATTCATCACGAACGGCTTAAGTTTTCCGGCAGCCT
>JAJYAH010000212.1 GCA_021779635.1 Pseudomonadota bacterium
ATTCCCGCCGATCATCTCATTCGGTGTATCCGCGAAACCCCTGATATCGCTCTTGCAATGGTCGCATCGGTCTCGCAACGTATGCATTATCTCGTGCAGCAGGTTGAGCAGCTCAAGGCGCAAAGCGGTGTGCAGCGGGTTGCGGAATTTCTGGTGTCGTTGACGATGGCGGAGCATGGTTGCTGCGTGCTCGTGCTGCCATATGACAAGGTGCTGATCGCGAGCCGGCTCGGCTTGACGCCGGAGACGCTGTCACGCGCCTTCGCGAAACTGAGGGGAGTGGGGGTTACCGTCAACGCATCACAAGTCAATGTCAGGGATATCATCGAGCTGCGCCGGATCGCGGCTGACGATCGCTATGCCGTCCGAGGTACCTTGCGTCCGATACATTGATGACAAACTTCAATGGCCATACGCATCCGCGGCAAAGTCCGTTGGCGATGCCACAATCAGGAGGGGCCCTGTAAATGTCAGGTGTGATTCTCCAGCCGCCGAACTGGCCGCCGCCGACGGGGTATGCCAACGGCATCAGCGTGGATGGCGGCCGGATTGTCTTCATTGCCGGGCAGGTCGGCTGGGACGCCGATCAAAAATTTGCAAGCGAAGACCTCGTTCCGCAATTCAAGCAAGCGCTGGAAAATATCCTTGCCATTCTTGACGAAGCCGGAGGCAAGCCCGGCGATATTTGCCGGTTGACCGCATTCTGTATCGACAAGCCCGCCTATCTTGCCGGCCGGCGCGAGCTTGGCCGCATCTGGAAATCACTGATGGGAAATCATTATCCGGCCATGAGCATGATTTTTGTTGCCGATCTGCTCGACACGCCGGCGAAGATCGAGCTCGAGGCAACAGCGGTTATTTCTGCGTCATGAGGCGGCTCGGGTTCGAAATCAGAGCAGTGAAATGTCGAGACCAGCTCAAGCCGCATGGCAGAGATCGGCAATCAGGCGCTTTGCCAGCGCGGCGGCGGCGAGCCGACGATAATTTGCCGAGGTGAGGGTGGTCCGCATCGGCTTGACCTGTCTCTGAACGAGGCGGTCGACCTCTTGCAACAACTCGTCCTCGATGGATCGCCCCGTAAAGGCTTCAGTGCCGGCAAGCAGGAACGGTCGCGAATTTGTGCCGGTCAGCGCCAAGCGAAACGACACGATTTCGGTTGCGGAGGTCCGAAGCGCTACCGCCACGCCTGCCAGCGGAAAATCGATCGCCGCGCGTGTGCGAAGCTTTGCGTAAGCGGATGGAAGCGGGTCCGGCGGCAGATGCACGGCAGTGATGAGCTCGCCGTCAGCAAGTGCAAGATGAGCCTTGCCGTCCTCGACATAAAGCTGGCGCAGCGGGATCCGGCGATTTCCCTGTCTTCCGGCTATGTCAACTTGCGCATCAAGAACCAGCAAGGCGGGCGCAAGGTCGCCGGAGAACGCGGCATGACAGCGTTGCCCCTGCGGGGCCACATGACAAACGCTCCCGCGATTTTTGAGACAATAGTCATTTGCGCTGCGCCACCATTCGCTCTGGTTGTAGTAGATGCATCTAGTGTCGAGACACAAATTGCCTCCGACGGTCCCCATGACGCGGTGGCCGGGGCCGGCGATGGCCGCCGCAGCCTGCGCAAGTGCGCCATATCGGGCCACGATCAGATCGTGGCCCGCAAGCGCGGCAATATTGGCACCCGCGCCGATCGCGACCCCATCGTCGGTGATCCGGATGGCGGTCAATTCGTCGATACCAGAGAGATCCACCAGCAATTCCGGTGTGTTGATTCCGCGCCTCATGTTCACGAGCAGATCGGTTCCTCCCGCGACGAAGCGGCTGCCCGCCTGATCGCGGCAGGCGGCAACTGCCTCTGCGACGCTGCGGGGGTTGGCGAGACGAAACTTCGGCAGTGGTCTGTTCATGACGCGGCCTTCAGGGTACCGGCAAGCCGTGCGTTCCGCCGGCGCTGGATGAGCCCGTCCATGATCCGGTCAGGTGTCGCCGGCAATTCGTTGAGATCGATGCCGATCGCGCTGGCAATGGCGTTGACCAATGCCGGCGGGAAGCCGGCCAGTGCGCCTTCGCTCGCTTCCTTGGCGCCGAGTGGCCCAAATGGATCATGGCTTTCGACGATATTGGTTTCTATCGGCGGAGAATCCATGATGGTCGGCATGCGATATTCCAGCATGCTTGCATGGGCGGGCAATCCGTCGAGATAGCGGGTTTCCTCGCAGAGCGCCTGACCCATGCCCATCCAGACCGATCCCTGGATTTGTCCTTCGACCGCAAGCGGATTGATTGCATGACCGCAGTCGAGCGCGACCCAAACCTTCTCGACGGTCACAAGACCGGTCGCTTCGTCAACGCTGACTTCCACGACCTGGGCCGCATAGCTGAAGCCCATAGTAGCGCCGACGGCGCCACCGCGATGCTTGCCGCCTTGCGCTTCCGGCGGACAAGTAAACGTCCCCTTGATTGAGATAGCGCCTTCGTCGACCAGCGCAGCCGCCACGACTTCGGCGAACGGCAGCGCCGATTGCCTGCCGCCGCCGACGCAAAAAGTCTCGTTGATGCATTCGACGTCCTCGGCGCGCGCTTCAAGCTTGCGTGCGGCGGTGGCAACGAGCAGCGCTCTCAGCTTTCGGGCGGCGTCAATCGCCGCGTTGCCCACCATGAAGGTGATGCGCGATGAATAGGCTCCGTTATCCTTGGGCGTGACGGCGGTGTCGGCTGAGATCACGCGCACCCGCTCAAGTGAAATATCCAGCGTTTCGGCCACGGCGATCGCCACCATCGTCGAGGAACCCTGTCCGATGTCGGCGGCGCCGGTGAGCGCCGTAACCCCTCCATCGAAGTCAAGCTTCAGATTGACGACAGCGTGTGGCTCTCCGGTGAAATGAATCGGCTTGGCCGCGCCGCTGACATAGTGAGAACAGGCCATCCCGAGCCCCCGGCCTGGCGGCATTCGGCCGATGCGTTCTTTCCATCTGCTCGCCCGCTCGACGCGATCGAGGCATTCAGCCAGCCCGTAGCTGTTGATCATGAGATCATTCATGGTGCGTGTCGGTGATCGCAACAAGTTGGCGCGGCGCACCGTGAACGGGTCAAGCCCAAGCTCTCGCGCCATGCGGTCGACCAGACATTCGAATGCGTGGCGAGTGTCGACCGAACCGTGCCCGCGCATGGCGCCGCAAGGCGGCAGATTCGCGTAGATCCGGTAGCCGTCGTATTTGACGGCCGGAATGTCGTAGATGCCGTGCAACAGCGAGCCGGCATAAAGGATTGTAATGATACCATAACCGGCATAGGCGCCGCCTCGCTGCACGACCTGCAGTTCGCAAGCCGTGAGGCGTCCGTTCCTGTTCATGCCGAGCTTGAGGCGAATATCGGTATGTGGACGGGCACGATGGGTTATGAAGGTCTCTTCGCGGCTCAGCTCCATCAACACTTTACCAGCGGCTGCACGGGCGAGCAGGGCGGTAACGATCTCGAAATTCAGCGCCTCGACGCGTGCGCCAAAGCCGCCGCCAATAAAGGGCTTGATGACCCGGATTTGCGACGTCTCCATGTTGAGACATCGGGCAAGCATGAGGTGCAGGTAGTAGCCGACTTGGGACACTGTTTGCACAGTAAGGCGGCCGGTCGTGGGATCGAACTCGGCCAGGCTCGCGTGGGGCTCGATTTGCGCGTGGTTGATCTCCGCACAACAGAATGCTTCCTCACGCACCAGATCGGCTGTCGAGAAGCCAAGATCGACGTCGCCGAAATGATGGTGGACCTCGCGTTCAACATTGCCGGGTTTGTTGTCGTGCAGCGGGACAGCGCCGGGCGCGCGGGCGTCATCGGAAGTGTAGTAGGCCGGAAGCTCGCTGATCTTCAGTTCGATCAACCCAAGCGCACGTTCGGCGGTCTCCGCGTCGATCGCTGCCACTGCCGCTACGGGCTCGCCGCGGTAGCGTACGCGACCACGCGCCAGCGGATACTCGTTCATTGCGATGGGAAGCACGCCATAAGTATAATCGCAATCATCGCCGGTAATGACCGCTATGACGCCATCCAGCGCGCGCGCTCTGGAGACGTCCAGTCCGACAATCATGCCATGGCTTACGGGGCTGCGCAGGATGCGGCCGACCAGGGCATCGGCATGGTCGAGATCGGCTGTGTAACGCGCGCGCCCGGTCACCTTGTCGATGCCGTCGATCAAGGGAACGCCGCGGCGAGAGGTCTTTTGGTGCATGATAAGATCAGCGGTCATAAGCCATCTCCGCGGCCGCTTTCACGGACTCAACGATCTTAACGTAGCCGGTGCACCGGCAGAGGTTGCCTGACAACGCGGCGCGTATTTCTTCGTCGGTCGGCGCCTGGTTTCGACGCAGCAGCGCCTCGGCAGCCATGATCATTCCCGGCGTACAGAAGCCGCATTGAGCGCCCAGCTTCTCGTGAAAGGCTCGCTGCAAGCTGCTGAGGCGGCCTTGCGTGGCGAGCGCTTCGATTGTTTCAACACTCCGTCCCTCGCAGCGCACGGCAAGTGTGATGCAGGATGGTATTGCCTCGCCATCGACGAGGACTGTACAGGCGCCGCATTCGCCGCCGTCGCAACCGGTTTTCGTGCCGGTGAGGTGTGCGATCTCGCGCAGATAACTGACCAGCAAATCCGTTTCGAGAACGGCGTCTTCTCTCCAGCGCCCGTTCAACTTCAATCTCAGCAGGCGCTTCTTCAGTTCCGAACCGGGAGCGTACATCTTTGACCTCTAATCCAGAAAGCAATGCTGCATTGCTTGGCGCCGTGGCTCCATGACAAAAGTCAAGAATCACGTCGTCTTTGAAACAGAGGCGGACAATCGACCTGACAGAAGTCAAGGACCGGCGTGCGGATCATGAGTAGATGGGAGCGTGGGTAATTGCCAAGGCGACGCTCATGACAGCGCTTCGCGACTACAATGCCGCGGTGGATTTTGTGGACCGCCACGTGGCCGAGGGCCGTGGTGACAAGATCGCCTTTATTGATCAAGCCCGAAATCTGACCTATGGCGAATTGCGCGATTCGGCGGCGCGTATTGGTCCCATGCTGACGCGCATGGGCATCGAGCCGGAAAGCAGAATTGCGCTGGTTCTGCTCGATACCGTCGATTTTCCCATATTGTTCTGGGGAGCGATCCGGGCTGGCGTCGTACCAGTTCTGGTCAATACGCGCCTCACCGTCGATCAGTACCACTATCTATTTGAAGATTCGCGTACCAATGCGATTTTCGTCTCAACGCCGCTGCTGCCGGATGTTCAGGAAGCGGCAAAGGATCTGCCTGGTCTCAGACGGATTGTCGTCGTCGGCGGCGGCCCTGCATCATTGCCGCGGCTTGACTCGCTCCTGGCGGCCGAGAACGAAGGCTCGGCGCCGGCCAGAACCGTGGCCGATGAGGTCGCTTACTGGCTCTATTCGTCCGGCACCACCGGAATGCCAAAAGGCGTCATGCACGTGCATTCGAGTCCTAGGATCATGGCGCAGACCGCTGGCGAGCGGCGTATCGGTTATCGCGAAGATGACGTGATCTTTTCCGCCGCCAAACTGTTTTTCGCCTACGGTCTCGGCAACGCGATGTTTTGTCCGATGTGGGTCGGAGCAACATCGGTCTTGTATTCCGAGCGACCGACGCCGCAGACCGTATTCGAGACTTTGCGCGGCTATCAGCCAACGATGTTCTTTGCAGTGCCAACGCTTTACGCGGCCATTCTGGCCGATCCCGAATGCAAGCCAGAAAATATGTCCAGCCGGCTTCGAATCTGCTTCTCGGCCGGAGAGCCGTTGCCTTCGCACGTTGGTATCGCCTGGAAGCAGCGATTTGGTCTCGACATCGTCAATGGCGTCGGCTCCAGCGAGATGGGGCACCTGTTTCTAACGAATCTCCCCGGGGCCGTCGAATACGGTACATCCGGCGTCCCGGTCGATGGCTTCAAACTCAGACTGGTTGACGAAAATGGGCAGGATGTCGGTGACGATGAGATGGGTGAGCTTCTCGTAAAGGGTGAGTCGACTGCGGCGGGCTACTGGAACCAGCGTGAGAAGTCGCGGCGTACCTTTTTGGGCGAGTGGACCCGCACCGGAGACAAGTACACGCGGCGTGCGGATGGGGTCTATACCTACTGCGGACGCACGGATGACATGTTCAAGGTCAGCGGGATTTGGGTGTCGCCTTTCGAGATCGAAGACGCCCTGGTAGCTCATCCGAAGGTCCTGGAAGCTGCCGTCGTGCCGGCCGAGGATGACAACGGTCTGATCAAGCCAAAAGCCTTCATTGTGCTCATGGATCATCCTGAAGGTGAAATCGGCCGAGCGCTGTTTGAGGAGCTCAAGGTGCATGTGAAGCGCGCCATAGGCCCGTGGAAGTATCCGCGATGGATTGAGTTCGTCGATACTCTGCCAAAGACCGCGACCGGAAAGATCCAGCGCTTCATGCTTCGGGATCGGAACGGGATCGCAAACGGTGGAGACCGGTAAGCCCGCATCTCGACTTGAACTTGTACGCTGTCGCGCCGGTTGACCGAAGTCAAGGGGAGTTCAAGCCGCAAATGATATGCATCCTTGCAACTCAATCGGCGTGAAAATTGCGAACCGTTTTGCTGAACTGAAAAGCGGGTCCATGCAATGCTGAACCACACGGTGGAAGCTGATACTTCTGAGGGCTCTTCACGCCTGCGCTTCGCAGAACAATTCAACGTCGCTGTTCCGTTCATTGATCGACACGTCGCCGAAGGCCGAGGAAGCAAGGTCGCGATCCGCACATTGAACGACAGCGTGACTTATGCCGATCTCGCTGCCAACGTTAATCGCTGCGCGGTGCTACTCTCGCGCTTCGGGCTTGAGCGCGGCGATCGCATGCTAATGGTCGTGAAAGACTGTCCCGCCTTCTTCTATCTCTTCTGGGGTGCCATCAAGGCTGGTGTCATTCCGGTCCCACTCAATACGCTCCTGCGATCGGCCAGCTACACTTACATGATTGAGGACTCGGGCGCGGCTGCGCTCGTTTACTCATCCGAGTTCGCGAATGAGGTACTGCCGGCCATCGCAGGCAGTTCCCGCGCGCCGCGGGTGGTTCTCTGCACGGAAGGTGAAGCAAATTCGCTTGCAGATCTGCTCGTGGATGCCAATCCGAATTTTGAAGCCGTAACGGCGAGCGCCGACGATGACTGCTTCTGGCTCTACTCGTCGGGCTCCACGGGGGCGCCAAAGGCCGCTGTTCACCGCCATCGCGACATGGTTGTTACCAGTCAGCGGTTCGGCGTCGAGACATTGGGAATTCGAGAGAATGATGTGTTTTACTCCGAGGCCAAATTGTTTTTTGCTTACGGGCTCGGCAACAATCTTAGCTTTCCGCTATGGGTCGGCGCCACGGCGGTGCTGAATGAACACCGTCCTGGTCCAGCCTCGAGCTTCCAGCTCATCGAGCAAACGCGGCCGACGCTCTATTTCGGGGTTCCGACTCTTTATGCGGCTTATCTGCAGCACTTTACCAAGGAGAAGCCTGATCTCTCGTCGGTTCGGCAATGCGTATCGGCTGGTGAGGCGCTGCCAGCAGAAATCCTGCGCCGCTGGCATGAAGAAACCGGTCTTTGGATTCTGGACGGTATCGGTTCGACCGAAGCGCTGCATATCTTCATTTCGAATACGCCAAGCGACGTCAGGCCCGGATCAAGCGGCCGCGTCGTTCCGGGATATTCGGCGCGCATTCTCGACGAGCGAGGCGTCGACGTGCCGGACGGTGAGACCGGTCAATTGCTGATTTCCGGAGCGTCGACAGCCCGCTGTTACTGGAACAATGCCGAGCGAACGGCGACGACGATGGTCGATGGCTGGCTTAATACCGGTGACACCTACCGACGCGATGCGGAAGGTTACTTCTATTACTGTGGTCGCAGCGACGATATGATGAAGGTTGGGGGCATCTGGTGCTCACCGTTCGAGATCGAATCGCGGCTTGTCGAGCATCCGCAGGTCGTCGAAGCGGCGGTTGTTGGTCGGATAGATCGGGAAGATTTGGTCAAACCTGAGGCGTTCGTCGTTCTCAAGGGTGGAGGGGGCGGCAGTCCCGTGCTCGCCGCCGAACTGGCTGAGTTCTGCAAGAAGGGACTCGCCCCCTACAAATATCCGCGACAGGTGAATTTCGTGACTGAATTGCCAAAGACGGCGACCGGAAAGATCCAGCGTTTTGTGTTGCGTTCAGCACTCAGGGATGAGCCGGCGAAGGCACGCCTGCCTTGACATCCTTCCAGTGTCGGTGCGTTTGCCTTTTCGAGATGTCATCGGCCGCGCCGGCAAGGGACGCGAGATGATCGGTTGATTTTAGTCAAGGCACGGCTGTTGTTCGTAGCATATTTTTCGTCAACCGTTCTGGTCGTGCGCATTAAAATCGGTGAATTGTATTGAGGGTGAATAACCATGGCCCTGGTACAGTGGAGGAGCGAACACAGCGTCGGGGCCGAGACGATCGATGACGAGCACAAAGCGCTCATCGACCGGATCAATCGCCTTGATGATCAACTCATGGCCGCGGACGCCCCACTCGCGGTGTCGATCTTCTTCAGGCGTCTGACCGAGTTGGTCACGTCGCATTTCGTTCGTGAAGAACGGTTTGTGCGCGAACGTGGCTACGATCAGTTGCCGCAGCACAGAGAAGACTATGAACGCCTCCTCGATGAGATAGATGCATCGATCGAAGAATTCGATCCTAACGAGATGTCGAGTCGTGGGGATCTCGCAGCCCTGCTCGATGGCTGGCTTTCGGATCATTTCCAGACCCATGATGTCAGGCTCGCGGAGGCATTTCATCCTAACGCCGAGCCCGGAGTCCGCCACGTTTCGTGCATCTCTGAGAGCAAGGTCTGAACAATCGGAGGAGGCGACCAATGCAGAGCAGAAGCCAAGTGGATGTTCGGGCCTTTCTCGACGAGCACCCGTTCACATCCTTTCAATGGATCGTTTTCTCTTTGTGCTTCGTCGTGGTCCTGCTGGATGGGTTCGATACCGCCGCGATCGGGTTTGTTGCGCCCTCCTTGATCAAGGAATGGGGTGTCGAAAAATCCGCACTTGGGCCGGTGCTTAGCGCGGCGCTGTTTGGCCTTGCGGCCGGAGCCATCGTCGCCGGACCGCTTGCCGATCGCTTTGGCCGCAAGTTCATGCTGGTCATCTCCGTGCTGGTGTTCGGCGTTGCCTGTCTCGGCTCGGCGTTCTCCGCCGACCTCCGCCAACTGACCTTGCTGCGTTTTGTGACGGGGCTCGGTCTCGGAGCGGCAATGCCGAATGCTGTGACGATGATGAGTGAGTACTGCCCGCAGC
>JAJYAH010000213.1 GCA_021779635.1 Pseudomonadota bacterium
GGTTGCCCTTTCGAGCACGGCGGCCAGCGCGTCGTGGCCCGATTTACTGATCGCCTTCTCATTGAAAGAGCTGAGATAGATCGCCATGGCCCGGATGTCCTGGTCGGACAGGCTTGCAAGCTCCTTCACCACCGGCGCCATCGGGCCGGCGGCGACGCCGTGAAAACGGGATTCGCCGGTTCGCAAATAGGCGAACAGCTCATCCTCGCTCCAGGGGATCGGCGCATGCGACAGCGATGTCAACGGCGGCGCTTCCCAACCTTCCGCGAAACCGCCGGCGAGATAAGCCCCGGCCTTTTCCGCGCCGAATGCGTTGCGCGGCGAATGGCAGGCGCCGCAATGGCCGAGGCCTTCGACCAGATAGGCGCCGCGATTCCAGGCGGCCGATTGCGTTGCATCGGCTTCGAATGCGCCGGCCTGATGGAACAGCGCATTCCATCCCGCCATCAGCGGGCGCAGGTTGAATGGGAATGCGAGCTTGGTGATTGGGCCTTCGGCGCACACCGGCGGCTGCGCCATCAGGTAGGCATAGAGCGCTTGCATGTCGGCGTCAGTGGTCTTGGCAAAATGCGTATAGGGAAACGCCGGATAGAGATGCCGGCCGTCGCGGTGAATGCCGTCGCGCATCGCGCGCTCGAAGGCGGGATAGGACCACGCCCCGATGCCGGTCTCTGCATCGGGCGTGATGTTGGTGCTGTAGATGGTGCCGAACGGCGTCTCGAGGGCCCGGCCGCCGGCATTGATGGCGCCGTTCACGGCGGTATGGCAGATCGCGCAGTCGCCGAGCGCGGCGAGTTGCCGGCCGCGCGCGATGGTAGCGGCCGAATAGACCGACGGATCCGGTTGCGTGATCGGCGTGATCGACCGCCACGGCAGCACGGCCGCCGCGATGCCGATCATCGCGGTAATCGAGGCGGCAACGCTTGCCAATACGCCGCGCCGCCTCGCGAAAGGATTCGGCTGCGCGTGGGCCGCAGCCCGGCTGGCGGTGAAGTCCGCGATCCCGGGCGCTGGTCCCGGCAATGCTGCGGCTGTCGAACCCTGTTCGCCCCGCAATCCCGCCAGAATTCGTTCCGGCGTGAACGGCAATTCGCGAAACCGGACGCCGGTAGCGTCGAAGATGGCGTTGGCGATCGCGGCAGCGCTCGGGACCGACGCGGATTCGCCGACGCCGAGCGGCGGCTGATCCGGTCGCGGCAGCATCAAGACGTCGATCTTTGGGACGTCAGGGAAAGTGATGATCGGGTAGGCGCCCCATTCGCGGCTCGTCACCGCGTTGCGGTCGAACGAGACTTCTTCCATCAGCGCGCGGCTGGTCGACTGGATGACATTGCCATGGATCTGGTGGCGGACGCCGTCCGGATTGATCAGCAGGCCGGAATCCTGGCCGGCGACCACGCGTGTGACGCTGACATCGCCGGTTGATTTATTGACCGCGACATCGGCGATCCAGGCCGACCACGCCGCACCAAAGCCCGGAAATTGGCTGTGGACATACCGCGCGTAGGCAAAGCCCCGACCGCGCACGATGTCGCCGTCGGCGACCGGTTCCTTCCAGCGCGGGCGAGGGGACCAGTCGGCGCGTTTGGCAACGGCATTGACGAGATCAATCGCGCGTGGGTCCTTGAGGTAGCGCAGGCGATATTCGATCGGATCGACGCCGGCTTCGGTTGCCAATTCGTCGATATAGGATTCATGGGCGAAGGTGTTCGGCAGCGCCGAGACGCCGCGAAACCAGGAGGCACGCACGATCGGCGGCATGTCGTGGGCCACCACGCGCATGGCATCGTAGTCATAGGGCGGGATCGCGGTGCGGTCGCCCATCTCGAACACGGCCGGGACCGGCGCGATCGTTCCGGTCAGCAACAGCGCCAGAGTGGGCGCGCCGTTGGAGGGATAGCGTGTCGCAAAATCGTAACCGGCGACGCTGCCGTCGGCGCGCAGGCCGCCCTTGACGTCCATCAGTTGCGCGGTGCCCTTGGGTTCCCACGCGTGCTCCTGTTCGCGCGTCAATTGCACCCGGACCGGACGGCCGACCGCGCGCGATAGCAGAACCGCGTCGGCCGAAACGTCGTCGGCGCAGTTGCGGCCGTAGCAGCCGGCGGCCTCCATCCGGATCACGTCGATTTCCGAATCCGGCCGCCGCAAGAGCAATGCGAGGTCGGCGCGCAGGAGGTGCGGATTTTGCGTGCCGGACCACACCCGAACCTGACCTTCCCCGACGTCCGCGACCGCGCAGGACGGACCGATCGAGCCGTGCATCTGGTACGGCCAGATATAAGTCCGCTGCATCGGCTTCTCGGCGGCCGCAATCGCAGCATCGACATCGCCCTTGTCGATCAGGGTGCGCGGCGTCGATGGATTGGCGCGAAGCGCGGTCTCGACGTCCTTCATGTCGGGCAGCGTCGGCGTCGGCTTCCAGGTGACTTTAAGCTGGGCGGCGGCCTTGACCGCGTTTTCCTCGCGATCGGCGATGACGCCGACGAAATCGCGAATGTTGACGACCGCGATCAGGCCCGGAATATCGCGGACCGAAGCTTCGTCGACCGCGATCAGGCTGGTGCCGACAAAGGCGCCGGCATCGACCCCGGCATAGGGCGGGCGCACCACGCGGCCATGCAGCATGCCGGGCACGCGCACGTCGTGAACATAGACCAGTTCGCCGGTCGCCTTGGCCGGAAGATCGATGCGGGGTACCGACTGCCCGACAATGGTGTAGGAATTGACGGCCTTGACGGCAACGTTCTCGGCCAGTTCGAGGCGGATGGTCTCGCCGGCAATCAATTCGCCGTAGCTGACGCTGCGGTTATCGCGCCCTCGGATCAGGCCGTCTTCCACGATAAGGTCCTGCTCGGCAAGTTCCAGCCGTTCTGCGGCCCGCGCGACCAGGAATTGCCGCGCCTGCGCCGCCGCCTTGCGGAGCGGTACCGCGGTGACCTGAATGGTCTCGCTGGCGATGGTCGCGCCCTGATTGGGTACCAGCGAAGTATCGCCCAGCACGACGACGACCCGCGCAAAGGACACGTCGAGCTCTTCAGCGACGATCTGTCCGAGCGCGGTGCGGATGCCTGTTCCGAGGTCGACATGACCGTTGAAGGCCGTGACCGCTCCGTCGGCTGTGATCTTGATGAAGGTCTCGAATATGCCTTCCGTACCAGATCCGCTTGCGCGAATAACCGACAGCGATCCGGGCCGAGTTTCAGGATCCGGCGCGCCCATCAATCACGGGCCTCTGCGGCATAACCCGCCGCGCGCTTCACCGCGCGCATGATTTCGACATGCGCGCCGCACCGGCACAGATGATATCGCAGCGCTTCGCGCATGTCGGTCTCGGAAGGTTGAGGGGTGCGTTTCAACAGCGCCTTGGTCGCCATGATCATGCCGTTGAGGCAGTAGCCGCATTGCGCGGCCTGTTCTTGGATGAAGGCGTCCTGCACCGGATCTGGATGATCGCGCGAGCCAAGACCTTCGAGCGTCAGGATGTCGCGCCCGACGCAACCGCTGATCGGGATCACGCAGGAGCGTGCCGCCAGGCCGTCGATCAGCACGGTACAGGCTCCGCATTCGCCGAGCCCGCAGCCGAATTTCGGCCCGTTCAATTCAAGGTCGTTACGCAAGACATAAAGCAGCACGGTATCGGGAGCGGCGGTGACGTCATGGATCCTGCCGTTGACTGTCAGGCGCATGCTCGTGGTTCCACTCCGATGCTGCGTTGCAACCACCCTCTAAACCCTTGTGAAGATACCGTTTGCATACAAACGTGCAAGCTTGCCGTTCCGCAGCGAAACAATTTGCCCGATTTATGAACAGCCGCGCCAGGCAATTGAGTTTTTATTCGGCAGCGGTCCTTTTCAATTGCGACAACGCTTGACAGGTTTCCGGCAGGCGCGCAAAATTGTTCGTATACAAACAAATGCCCGGACCGCATGGACGTGAACTATCGACACCGCGCTGATTGCGTTACCGTGCATCGTTATCAACTTCGCCGTTTGACAGTTTGATGCCGGCTTCGAGAGCTTGTTCATGCTGACTGATGCGACCAGTGCCGCCGACAAGATCCGCTGCGATGCCTGTCCTGTGATGTGTTACATCAAGCCGGGGGCGGCGGGGGCCTGCGATCGCTATGCCAATCACAATGGCGAATTGGTGCGCGTCGATCCGCATATCGTGCTGGAGCGCACGGTGTCCCATGGCGGGCGACTGGTGCCGTTCCAGGCCACCGGCGACTGGGACGGCAAGATCGTCAGCGAGCCGAGCGTTTTCGTCACCGCCATCGGCGCCGGCACCACCTATCCCGACTACAAGCCGGCGCCGTTCATCGTATCCTCCGAGATCGACGGCGTCGACATGGTGACCGTGGTCACCGAAGGCATCTTCAGTTATTGCGGCGTCAAGGTGAAGATCGACACCGATCGGTATCTCGGGCCAGAGACCGCGACGGTCCGGGTGCAGGGCGAGGCCGTCGGCCACGTCACCACCAGCGAATATGGCTCGCAGATGCTGTCGCTGGGCGGCGTCCACCATCTGACCGGCGGCTCGAAGAAAGAGGGGCGCGTCACCTGCGACGCCCTGATGGATTTGAGCAACTGCAAACCGGTCGAACTGACGATCGACGGCGGCGCCACCGTGGTGGTGCAGGCCGGATATCCGCCGATCGTCAACGGCGTCGCCGAGGAGCGCATGCGGGTCGGTTGCGGCTCGGCGACGATCGGCATGTTTGCCAAGCAGTGGCACGGCAAGGTCGATGAAGTGGTTGTCGTGGACGACCACATCACCGGGGTTCTCTCAGAACACCAGGCCGGCAAACTGCTCGACATTCCTGACACCGGAATCAAGATGAAGGGACGGCGTTCCACGCCGGGCCGCTATTTCCAGGTTGCCGAACCCGGCACCGGATGGGGCGGCACCATGATCTCCGATCCGCTTTCGGTGCTCGGCCCGTTCGACCCCAAGACGGCTCGGTCAGGCATGACCATGCTGATGGTCTCTACCACCGGCGAGCACGCGGCCTATTATGAACTCGACGCGGCGCTGCGGCCGATCGAAAAGCCGATGCCTGCCGATCTCCGGCAGTCGGTCGAGCGGATTCAGGAGAACTGCGAACCGGCATTGTGCACCGTGCTGTTCATGGGCGGAGCCGGCGGATCGCTGCGCGCAGGCGTCACCGATAATCCGGTGCGCTTGACGCGATCGGTGAAGGAGGCGTTGACGCGGGTCACCAGCGGCGGCGCGCCGGTCTATGTGTGGCCGGGTGGCGGCATTACGTTCATGGTCGATGTCACGCGACTGCCGGCCGGCGCTTTCGGCTACGTGCCGACGCCGGCGCTGGTCGCGCCGATCGAGTTCACGCTGCGGCTGTCTGACTATGCGGCGCTCGGCGGCCACATGGATCAGGTGCGTCCGCTGGCGTCCTTGAAAGACAATACGGAAATCCGTCAAATGTCGCCGCAGCCGCCGGGAACGCGCGCATGAGCCGAGCCCCGCAAATCAGGTTTCTGGCTGACGGCAAGCGGCTGCATTTGCAGGACGGCCCGATCGACCTGATCGTCGAGACAGGCGGCAGCGAGAGGAATGTGCGCGCGGCCTATGACGCCGCGGCACGGCGCTTCACCGGCCTGCTCGACGAACTCTGCGAGGAGCTAAAGATGTTGCGCGAAGCGGCCGATCCGGCGCGCTGCCTGCTGCAAGGCTCCGTCGCGCGCCGCATGCATGCCGCAGTGGCGCCGTTTGCGGCCGACTATTTCATCACGCCGATGGCGGCGGTCGCGGGCGCTGTCGCCGAAGAGATTCTCGGCGCCATGGTGCAGGCGGTGCTGCTCGACCGAGCTTATGTCAATAATGGCGGCGACATCGCGCTGCACCTTGCGGAAGGCGAGCGCTTTACGGTGGGCCTGATCGATCGGCCGGACCGGCACTGTGTGATGCGAACCACCATCATCGATGCCAATGATCCGTCACGAGGGGTTGCGACCAGCGGGCGGCACGGACGCAGTTTCTCGCTCGGCATCGCCGACGCCGTGACGGTGCTGGGGCGGACTGCATCGCAAGCCGATGCCGCGGCCACCATCATTGCCAACGCCGTCGATTTGCCCGGCCATCCCGCCATCCTGCGCGTTCCGGCCTATGAGTTGCAGCCCGACAGCGATCTTGGTGCGCGCCCGGTCACGCGCGGCGTCGGCCGGTTGTCGGGCGATGAGATCGCGACCGCGCTCGGAGCCGGTGCGGCGTGCGCGCGGGCGCTGCTCGCTGCTGGGTTGATCGATGGCGCCACATTGCGGTTGTGCGGTGAAACCGTGTCGGTGGCTTCACGGCCGATCGAGGTGCGCGACTCGCGCAGGGCTCACAAGGACAGGATAGAAAGCGCGGTACATGTTTGACCAGGGCCAAGGCAGAAAGCGATGAGCGCGATCATTCGCAAGATCGTTACGGTCGTTGAAGAGACCCGTCTGGAAATGGGACGCAACGTGACGCCGCCGGCCCGTCGCGCCGCGGCGATCGCGGTGATCGAGAATCCGTTTGCCGGAAGATATGTCGAGGACCTTTCGCCGCTGATCGCGATTGGCGAGGAACTCGGCGAATTGCTCGCGACAACGGCCGTGGCCGCGCTCGGCATCGAAGGGCCGAACGCGCAGAGTTACGGCAAGGCGGCCGCGGTCGGCGAAAACGGCGAACTGGAACATGCGGCGGCGATCCTGCATCCCAAGATGGGCGCGCCGGTGCGCAAGGTGCTGGGCAAGGGCGCGGCGCTGATTCCGTCGTCCAAGAAGCGCGGTGGTCTCGGCACGGTGCTGAACATTCCGCTTGGGCACAAGGATGCGGCGTTCGTGCGAAGTCACTTCGACGGCATGGAAGTGCAGATCAATGATGCGCCGCGCGCCAACGAGATCATGGTGGCGCTGGCGGTCACCGACAGCGGCAGGCCGCTGCCCCGGGTCGGAGGTCTGACCGTGGCCGAGATCAAGGGCGACGACGGACTGCGCTAATCGACGATTCAACATGGGAGGTCTGGGATGCAACGAAGCAAACGTCTGTTGGGTGGGGCTATCGGCGTTCTGCTCGCCGGCATCGCCAACGCCGCTTTGGCGCAGAGCGAAATCAAGATCGGCGAGATCAACAGCTATTCGTTGCTGCCGGCCTTCACCGAGCCCTATCGCAAGGGCTGGCAGCTTGCGGTCGAGGAAATCAATGCCGCCGGCGGCGTCAACGGCAGGAAGCTCGTGGTAGTCTCCAAGGATGACAGCGGCAAGCCGGCCGACGCGCAGACGGCGGCCAACGAGCTGGTGTCGAGCGAGAATGTGGTGATGCTGACCGGCACGTTCCTGTCGAATATCGGTCTGGCCGTCAGCGACTTTGCGAAACAGAAGAAGGTTTTCTTCCTGGCGGCCGAGCCCTTGACCGATGCCATTACCTGGGAGAAGGGCAATCGCTACACCTTCCGCCTGCGGCCTTCCAATTACATGCAGGCGGCGATGCTGGTGGAAGAGGCGGCGAAGCTGCCGGCCAAGCGCTGGGCGACAATCGCGCCGAATTATGAATATGGCCAGTCCGCGGTGGCGGTGTTCAAGAAACTGATGTCGGAAAAGCGGCCCGATATCCAGTGGGTCGACGCGCAGTGGCCGCCGCAGGGCAAGATCGACGCGGGACCGGTGGTGCAGGCGCTTAACGAGGCCAATCCTGAAGCCATTCTCAACGTGACCTTCGGAGCTGATCTGGTGAAGTTTGTGCGCGAAGGCAATACCCGCGGTCTCTTCAAAAATCGCGCGGTGGTCAGCTTCCTCACCGGCGAACCCGAATATCTCGATCCTTTGAAGGATGAAACGCCGGAAGGCTGGATCGTCACCGGTTACCCCTGGTACAGCATCAAGACGCCGGAGCACGACGCGTTCCTGAAGGCCTATCAGGCCAAGTACAAGGATTATCCGAGGCTCGGTTCGATCGTCGGTTATGAGACCATGAAATCGGCCGCTGCCATCCTCGCCAAGGCCAAGTCGGACGATCCGGAGAAGCTGATCGCGGCCGCGGAGGGATTGTCGGTGCCGTCACCGTTCGGCGAGATCACCTTCCGCAAGATCGATCACCAGTCGACGCTCGGCGCGTTCGTCGGCAGGACCGCGCTCAAGGACGGCAAGGGCATCATGGTGGATTCAGTCTATCGTAAAGGCTCGGACTACCTGCCGAGCGATGATGAAGTTTCAAAGCTGCGCCCGAAGGAGTGAATCCGTTGAGCCTATTTCGAAAAGTTGAATTCGTCATTGCGAGGAGCGAAGCGACGAAGCAATCCAGCTTTGTTTGTTGCAAGCGCGTCTGGATTGCTTCGCTGCGCTCGCAATGACGGTAGAGACCTCATCCTGAGGAGCATCGCGAAGCGATGCGTCTCGAAGGACGAGGCAATGTTCGGAAAGAAAGTACTGGCACTGGACCATAAATGGCCTTCTACTTCGTCCAGTTCCTGACCGGTCTTGCCAGCGCGGCGTCGCTGTTTCTGGTCGCGTCGGGCCTGTCGATCATCTTCGGCGTGACGCGGATCGTCAATTTCGCGCATGGCGCTTTCTATATGCTCGGCGCCTATGTCGCGTTCACGCTGACGGCGAGATTTTCCGGCGCGGTCGGATTTTGGGGCGGCATCGTCGTGGCAGCCCTGATCGTCGCCGCCGTCGGCGCGCTGGTCGAGATGGTGCTGCTGCGGCGGATTTATCACTCGCCCGAATTGTTTCAGTTGCTGGCGACATTCGGCCTGACTCTGATGGTCGAGGATCTGGTGGTGCTGATCTGGGGCCCGGACGATCTTTTGGGTCCTCGTGCGCCGGGATTTCGCGGCGCGGTTGATTTCTTCGGCCAGAATGTCCCGAGCTACGACCTGTTCTTGATCGCGCTCGGCCCGATCGTGCTCGGCGTGCTGTGGCTGTTGTTCCAGCGGACCCGCTGGGGCGTGCTGGTTCGCGCCGCGACCCAGGATCGCGATATGGTCGCGGCACTCGGCGTCAATCAGAAATGGCTGTTCACAAGCGTGTTCGCGGTCGGCGTGTTCCTTGCGGCACTCGGCGGCGCGCTGCAGATTCCGCGCGACGCGGTCAATCACGCCATGGACCTGCGGATCATTGTCGACGTGTTCGTCGTGGTGGTGATCGGCGGTCTCGGCAGCATCGTCGGCGCCTTTGTCGCGGCGGTGCTGGTGTCCGAATTGAATGCGTTCGGTATCCTTATTTTTCCAAAGATATCCATCATCCTGGTGTTCCTGGTAATGGCCGCCGTTCTGATCGTGCGGCCATGGGGCCTGTTCGGCAAGC
>JAJYAH010000214.1 GCA_021779635.1 Pseudomonadota bacterium
CAATCGCTGGACGACGTCGACCGCGCGGTCTGCAACTGGCGCGACGCGGTACGATCCGGTCGCGCGCCGGGCCAGGCCTGGCCGGCCTGGATCAACATTCCGTCGAAGATCGGACAGGTCGCAGCGGTGCGCGTGCTCGCCAGCCAGCGTCGCGCCCAGGATTTGCCGCGGGGAATCCTGATCGCATCGATCTCGCCGGGCCTGATCGATACCGGAGCGTCGCGCCCCTGGCTCGACCTGACGGGCGCTCCCCAGCCGGACGAGGTCGCAGGCCCGCTGTTGGACCTCGCGCTCGACCCCTCGCCGCACGAATCCTTCTATGGCGAATTGGTCCATGTCGGCCGCGAAGAACCGGGGCCATTCGGCTCGGTGGTACGCAGCGGGTCGATCGTGCCATGGAAGTGAACCGCAAGAGCACCAAGAGCCCATTGTCCGGATCCAAATCTTCAGCACGCAAGGCGGCCCGCCGCACCTCCTCGCAGCAATCATCTTCCGAGCAGGAGCGCCCTGGCATGCTGGTCAAGCGCGCCGAGCAGGCGATGGTCCGGGCTAAAAGCGCTGCCTTGAAATCCGTCGGCTTGACCCCGTCGCAATATGTGGCGCTGTTCGAACTTGATCGGCAGCCGGGGATCACCGCGGCGACGCTGGCACGCGCCTGTCTGGTGACGCCGCAGGCGATGATGATCCTGCTCAAGACCATGGAGCAGCAGGGCCTGATCACGCGATCGTCGCACCCACGGCATCCCAGCGTGCTCGAGCTGCACATGACCGAAGTCGGACACGAGGCGCTTCACAGCGGGCGCGAGCGGGTCGACCCGCTCGAGCGGCGGGTGTTCGGTGCCTTCTCGCCGAAGGAAATGGCCGCCTTTCGCGAGTTTCTGTCGCGCTTCATCGAGGCGTTCGAGGGGAAGTAAGGTTCGGTCCATTCGGCGACCTGCCGCACCAGGCGACCACCTCAGCTCGTTCTGAGCGCCAAAGCACGGATCAGAAACGGCGCAATCTTCGAGCAGGATTGCCGTTTTGCGCAGAACGGCGAATAAAGATAGGGTTCGGTGGAACCGAAAAAGGCTTTCGGAACAATCGTCGCCGCATAAGTGCGCCGAAGGAGACGGTCATTGAAATGCTACGAGATCCACGGACCAAACGGAGTTGATGGACTTGCGTTGGTCGACAAGCCGGTGCCAAAGCCGGGCGCGGGAGAAGTGCTGGTTCGGCTCAAGGCTGCAACCCTGAATTATCGTGATCTCCTTACGATCAAGGGAGGGTATGGCTCGCGTCAGAAGTTTCCCCTGGTTCCGGTTTCAGACGGCGCAGGTGTGATCGAGACAATAGGGCCTGACACGCCAGGATTCGCAACCGGCGACCGTGTCATCGGCAGTTTCTTCGAAAACTGGATGGGCGGCGAACCGAGCGAAGCGAAAATGAGCGCCGCGCTTGGCGGCTCGGTGGATGGCGTCCTCACGGAGTATCGGGTCTTTCCCGCGCGGGCGCTGGTCAAGACGCCGGAGGACCTCAGCGACATCGAGGCTGCAGCCCTTCCCTGCGCCGGCCTCACGGCCTGGAGCGCAGTCGTGAAGCTCGGGGGCGTGAAGCCGGGACAGACCGTCCTGGTACAAGGGACTGGTGGCGTCTCTCTTTTCGCGCTGCAATTCGCAAAAATGTGCGGCGCACGCGTCATCGCGACCTCGTCGAGCGACGCAAAGATCGATCAGCTCAAGATGCTCGGTGCCGACCTGACGCTCAACTACAGGAACACGCCCGACTGGGGAAAGAAAGCCCGTGAGTGGACCCGGCACGGCGTCGATCTTGTCGTGGAAGTCGGCGGGGTCGGCACCCTTAACGAGTCGATCCGGGCAATCAGGATCGGCGGTACGATCGCATTTATCGGGGTGCTTGCCGGACCCCCGCCGTCCGAACTTCGGCTTCCGCTGATGGTGATGCAGCAGCAACGCCTGCAAGGCGTCACTGTCGGATCCGTCGAAGATCTCCAGGCCCTGGTCGACGCGATCACCGTCAATCGAATGAAGCCGGTGATCGACAAGACATTTTCTTTCGATCAGGCCAGGGAGGCCTTTACCTACATGGCGAGCGGAGCGCACTTTGGGAAAGTGGCGATCGCGATCGGGTAGACGGTTCGCCGCGACGCAGCATAGGCTATGAAAGCCTGAAGGCATCGCCCTTGCCGGTGGAAAGCTGGTTTGATGGGGCTCGGGAACCGAAGCGTGGATGCAGGATTAGAGCGTTTTCCAGCGAAGTGGATACCGGTTCGCGTAAAGAAAACGCGTCAAATAGGGACATAGAGCCTCCATTCCGATTCTATCGGAACGGAAAGGGCCCTAGCCAGGGAATAAGACAGGAGGCCTCATGTGGCGCTTCGCTGTTTTGATCGCCGCGGTTTCTGTTGTGGTCTCCTGTTCTCCCGGGGATACGGAAGCCACCAACAAGTGCGCGACCAACATCTACCCCTCCTACAATCCAAAGGTGCTCGAACAGTGCATGGCCGTCTGCATCAAGTGTGACCATGGGGTCACGACGACTTGCTCGACGTCATGCACCTTGAAGGGTGCGCGCTGAGAATCCAATGCGCGCCGCATAGGAGCCCAGACCATGCTGATGCGAGTATCCCGAGCGGCGCTTTGCGCGTCAGCGGTATTCACCGTCATCCTGCCCGCTTATGGCCTGACCGGTCAGGAGGTTGTCGCCAAGCTCGAGGCGGCCGGGTATTCGCAGATCCGCGAAATGAAATCCGGAAAGATCATGGCCTACAGGGCGGTCAGAGCCGGGAAGGAAGTTTCCCTTGTCGTCGACAGCTTCGGCAAGGTCAAAGAGCTGCCGTAGAAAGCAATTCTTCGTCGATTCATTTTCGCTTCCGGCCGTTCATGTCGGCCGGTTTTCTGTTGCGGTCTCGTGATTTCTTCACTCTAATTGCCGGAGAATGTCGCTGGGGGGAGGGTCAAATGAAAAAGATCGTGACGGTCTTCATTATTGGCACGGCGATGATGCTCGCCGGTTGCGGCAGGGATCCGGGGCCCGCTGGTCCCAAGGGAGAACCCGGGGCTCAAGGTCCGGCCGGCGCGCAAGGCGTCCAAGGCGTGCCGGGCGCCCAGGGGCAGCCGGGGGCCCAGGGGCAGCCCGGAGCTCAAGGGCAGCCTGGCCCCCAAGGGCCACAAGGACCGGAAGGGCCGCAGGGAGCGCAAGGTGCTCCCGGACCAAAGGGTGACACCGGGCCAAAGGGTGACGCCGGACCAAAGGGCGACGCCGGACGATCTGGCGCTTCTGTTCGATCGGTACAGTCCGACGGCACCGTGAACTGCGAGGCGAACGAAACCCTGGTGTCGGTATTTTGCCCCGGTGGTGGCTCACCCGATGGCGCAAAGTGTGGAACGCCTCCCACGATCGGCCTGTGTCTGGGCAAGCCTTAGGTCTTGAGGGCACCCAGGTCTCAAGAACACCGGCGGCCTTCGCTCGCGCTCAATCCCGATTTTGACGGACGCCGCGATATTCGGCCGCCGGTGCATATGATCGCGCTCGCGAAAGCGCGGGATATCGACCCCTGCTTGCGGGTGCATCCGGACGATGAGGCAAGGCGCCGGCTCTCTTTCGCACGGTAAAGTTCGGGTGAAAGCGATCCATCAACTTCAACCGTCGGCGTACACGCCGCGGAAGAGAATTCGGACCTAGCCTGTCGATCTTCGCATTTCACGAGCGGTGCGGAGCGACAGAAACCGTCACCTGGTTTTCCCGGTGACGGTTTTTTTCTGCCAACCTCGCGAAACGTCAGGACTGGAGCGAGATGGCTCTTCGTTGAATCGCCATCTCGCTCTATCTTTTTGTTCAAGCATGATCTTTTCGGAAAACCGGTGTCCACTTTCCCGGATCATGCTTTAGCCGCGGTCGAACCGCCTTCACGTGATCGAGCAAGGTGGCTTCGACAATGGTGTGCGCTTGCCGTCCGAGACCACAGAAGGTGTCGCGCTATGAAACAGCACCGTACTTCCTGCCGAGCAGCGCGACCAAAACGCCAGACAGCAGCATCGGAACGGCGGCCGCATAAAACAGATTTGCGACACTAAGCTGGTAGGCCAGCAGTGCGCCGACCAGCAGCGGGCCGCCAATGCCACCTAGCCTGCCGATACCCAGAGCCCAGCCCACGCCGGTCGATCGGATTGGCGCCGGGTAGAAAATGGCGGCCAGCGCGATGACACACTTCTGACCGCCGCTGATGCAAAACCCGGCGCAAAAAGCTGATATCAGCAGCATCCCGGGCGATGCGGAAACGGCCTGACCGAGCAGCCCGACGAACACCACGCCCGCAAAATAGACCGTCGCAAGCGACCCGTATGGACCAAGCCTGTCCATCGCCGGTCCAATGACAAAAGCCGCGACGATACCGCCGACCGTCGTCAGCGATGTGGCGAGCGCGACCGTGTTCAGCGAATGGCCCAGACTGGTCAGAATCGTCGGCAGCCAGCTTTGCAGCGCGTAGAACTCCGCCAGGTTAAGGCCGAACACCAGCCACAGCACCAGCGTTCCGAGCGTTCGCTCGGATTGAAACAGGCTCCCGACCGCACTTCGCTTCGCTTCGACCTCGGTCGTAAACGCACGAGGTCCCCGATCCGGAAGCGTCTTGTCGACGTGGCGGATCACCCGCCAGATGCGTTCGGGTTCGGCCCCGGTGCGGATCAGAAAATCGAGCGACTCGGGCAGGTAGACGAATACGAAGATGGCGAGCGTGAGTGGAGCGATCGCGCCGATCCAGAGGAGCGCACGCCAGCCGTGCAGCGGGATGATCCAGGCGGCCATTGCGCCAGCCGCGACAAAGCCGAGCGAGAAGCCGCAATAGATGGCGAGCACGAATGTCGCCCGCAAACGCCTTGGGCTGTATTCGGTGGTCAGGGCCACCGCACTGGGAATGGCCGCGCCGAGCGCGATGCCGGTGACGAAACGCAGGCCGATCAGCTGGGTGACGCTGGCCGCCAGCACGGTGATCAGCGTCAGCAGCGCAAACGTCACCGTACTGATCATGATCAGACGCCGGTGCCCGAACCGATCGGACAGCGGCGACAACACCAGATAGCCCACCATCAGCCCGGTCAGCGCCGACGAGAAGATCGGCCCCAGTACCTCTCGCGACAGTCCCCACTCCTTCGCAATCAGCGGCACCATGTAGCTGATGGCCTGGGTGTCGAACCCGTCGAGAAACATCACGAGGCCACACAGAATGATGATGCCGTACTGCACGGCACCGACGTGACGGGCATCGATGAACGTCGGCACATCGAAAACGTCTGGGGTCGCAATTGCCTCGGTACGCATGGCTTCGATCTCGATGAGTGCTTTGATATTCTGAGCGAGCGGCAATTCAGCTTCCGGACGGCACGAACGGATCGGCGAAAAACTGGTCAGCGGGAAGCCCGGCGGAGGTTTGGAAATCGCGCCGCGCATGGCGGATCATCAGCGGATTGCCGCAGGCATAGACCTGTGCGCCGGAGAGATCATCGTGGTCTTTCAGCACCGCGTGATGGACCAGCCCGGTGGCGCCTTGCCAATCAGCATCCGGCTCCGACAGTACCGGCGTCACCGCGAACCACGCCACCCGCGTGGCCCACTTCGCCGCCAGGTCCGCCAGATATAAATCCCGCCGGCGCCGGCCGCCCCAATAAAGCTGCACCCGACGCTTGTTGCCGCGCTTGATCAAGTCCTCGATCATCGATTTGAGCGGCGCAAAGCCGGTTCCGGTCGCCAGACAGACGATCGGTTTGTCGGACCCGGTTCGCAGATAAAAATCACCGTAAGGCAGTTCGACTTCGAGCTTGTCGCCCGGCTGCAGCGCCGTCAGCACGCCCTCGGAAAAGCGTCCGCCCGGCACATGACGGATGTGCAGTTGCGCGCCGTCGCTTTCGTGCGGCGGGTTCGCCATCGAGAAGTTGCGCGTATCGCCACCCGGCATGGCGATGCGAAGATATTGACCGGCCCTGAACCTGGCGCGGATGCCGGCGGGAAAACGAAGCTGCAGGATCGCGACATCGTCGACCGGCCGCGTGACGCGGTAGACGCTCGCGGTTATGGCCTTGCGTGCGTCCGGATCGTTCCGTTCGATCCGCTTCGGATGAATCCGAACGTCCGACAGCGGCCTGGCCTGGCAGAACAGGACATCGGCTTTCGGGGCAGCGACCTGTCCGGCGCCGACGCTGACGGTTCCGTCGCACAGGCCGCCCTCGCAACTGGAGCAGACGCCCTTCCTGCACGAATAGGGCAGCGAATAGCCTGCGCGTTCGGCGGCGTCGAGCAGCGTTTCACCTGTTTCGCAGCCAAACGAGATATCGTTTTGGTCAATCGAGACCTTGAACGTCATGGCGCAGCCGCATCCCCGAAATGCGACGCGCCGCCCAGCAGCTGGATCGACCGCAGCACCGCTTCAGGTTCGGCAACACCGCGGCCGGCGATGTCGAACGCACTGCCATGGCCGACGCTGGAGAACAGCAGCCCGGATCCGATCGACATCGCGGCCGAGTTCCTGCCGGCCAGCAGCTTGACGGGAATGTGACCCTGGTCGTGATACATCGCGACAAAAGCATCGAAATCGCGCCGTCCCAGCATCAGATCGGCGCCGAGAGGACCCTCGACGTTCAGGCCCGAGGCTTGCAACCGCCGCACCGCGGGAACGGTAATCTCGTCGTCATCACCCCCGAACAGTCCGCCCTCGCCCGCATGAGGGTTGATTCCGAACAGCCCGATGCGCGGCTGCTGGATATTCAGCCTCCGTAACGCCGCGTCCGCCGTCCGCGCTGCGCGCTCGACCAGTTCGGGCGTGATCCGGCCGAGCGCTGTGCGCAGCCGTTCGTGCAGGGTAACATGAACGATGCGCAGCCCGCCGCCGACCAGCATCAGGAACACCTCGTCCTCGGGTAAATCTTTGAGCCGCGCCAGCAGGCTCGGATAGCCCGAAAACCGGATGCCGGCGGCGTTGACATTGGTTTCGGAATGCGGGCATGCGACGATCGCACCGGCATGCCCCTCGTTGACGAAGCGGATGGCCGCGGCGACATAGTCGACGGTGGCGCGGCCGCCCACCGCCGCAGGCGTCCCCGGGCTGAACGCGCCGCCTGGCAGGGCATTGACGGCGAGCAATTGCAAACACCCGGGCTCGGCAACCGCGCCGTCGAACGGATGAACCGCAAAGTCTCTGGCGCAGAGCTCCACATAGTGCCGGACGACGAACTCATCGCCCACCAGCACGATCGCCGGACCACCCTCGCGCGCCAGCTTTGCCGCGGCCTTGACCGCGATTTCGGGGCCGATGCCGTTGGGATCGCCAATGGTCAATGCGATGGTCGGCTTTGTCACAGCGGCAGCGCCAGCAGCGTATCGATGCGCGAGCTGTCGCACACCACCGTGCGCTCGTTCAGCTTCACCTCGCCATTCTCAAGCTTGTAGAGATCGAGATAACGCCCGGTGGCAAAAATATCGGTATCGCCATCCTGCAGGATGCGTACGACCAGAAACGGCGTCTCGCTGCGCACCTCATGTGTGTCTTCGGACACGATCGAGGGCTGCCCGATGATGTGGCGATAGGATTGGCGCTCATAGATATTCGCTTCGCGCAGCGCCGACACCCGATCGGTTAGCATGCCGCGCGAATTCGCAAAGACAATTCCCGCCTCGAGCCCGTCCCGGTAATTGGCGGCCGTCGTGATCTTGTAGACGCAGGCGCCGTGGAAATGACTGGGCCACTCTTCGAGCCGGTCATCGTCGATGCACCGCGCATATTCGGCCTGAACCCGGGCGATCTTTTGATACACGTCAGTCATGTGCCGTCCGCCCTGCTCTCACACGCCCATATTGCTGCGATAGGCCTTCCAGAACCCGCGGACGGACGCCTCGGTGACGCGGCTCTCGCTGCTTTGGGCCTCGCTGCCGCCCATTTCGAGCACAGCTTGCTGCCCGGAGGCGCCGGCAATGCCGCGCTGGACGAAACCGCCGACGCAGCCATCCTCCATGGAGATGTAGCCGGCGGGCCCCACCAGATTGCCCTGCTTGATGCGGGTCAGGCGCTGCGCGGGCGTATCGTCGGCGAAGCCGAGATAAGTCCAGTTCAGGTCGGTCTTGCCGACGCCGCGCGGCACGATCTGGCGGATTGCGATCGCGTTCTGGATCTGCTGCAGCACGAACGTTGGGAACACTGACAGAATCTGCAGCGTGATACCGTCATCATATTCATCGAAACCCTGCAGCAGCGATGGATCGGCCAGCTTGTATTGGCTGTCGGAGCGAAGCTGTTGCTTGGAATATTCCTGATCCTTCCGGGCTTCGCGGTCGATCGCCGAATAGCTGACATGATGTCCGCCGCTTTCGTCGACGATGATGGCGCCTTTCTGCGACAACCTGTTCAGTTCGAAGGTTGTGAAGAACAGATGCAGGATACTGGCATGATAGCTATCCTTGACGTTCTCTATGTAGAGTTTCCAGTTGTTTGGCAGCACCTGGGTGAATCGTCCGAGCACGACCGGCGTTCGGCCGCCCAGCACGCGCTCGATCCGCGATGATATCTCTTCGCCGAGATAGTCCTCGATCGGCGGCACGTCTTCTGAAAACGATCCGAAAATCAGGCCGTGCAATAGCGCGATCCGCAGCTTGCGCGGACCGTGGTCCTGCATGCGGAAGGTATCGGGCATGCCGCCCTTGCCCTTCACGCCGTCCTTGAACGCGACCCCGGTGAGGTTGCCCTGCCGATCATAGGTCCAGGCGTGATAGACGCAGCTGAAATCCTTTTTGCCCTTGCCCTGCGTATCGAGGCAGATCAGTGCGCCGCGATGGGCGCAGCGATTCTCGAAGGCATAGATCTCGCCGTCCGAATCCCGCGTCACGATCACCGGGGTGTCACCGATTTTTGTGGTGCGAAAGTCGCCGGGTTCGGGTAGCTCCACCTCAAGCGCCAGATAGTGCCAGCTCGGTCCGTGAAAGATCCGCTGCTGCTCCGCCTGGTAGGAGGCCTCGGTCTGAAACACGCGGTAAGGCACCCGCGTCAGCCCCTCGGCGGGCCACGCCTGCCCGTCACTGCGATCCTGCTTCGACATCGTGGACTGTTCGGGCATGACGGGTGTCGGGTCCCTGCTTGACTTGGTTGACATGGGCGGGGTGATTTGTTCGAATAACGAACATATACTCGGATAACGAACATGCTGGATGCGTTCTAAAAACGAGTCAAGATCGCCGGCAATGCATCAGACGACGGGCAGCGATGATGGATCACGTGCCGAACCGGTGGCCGGGGGACGGCACGAGGG
>JAJYAH010000215.1 GCA_021779635.1 Pseudomonadota bacterium
AGCTGCTTTTGTTCGTCGGAGAAATCGAAATTCATGACGGTGTACCTTTGCTTAACTGGTCATTCCGGGGCGCGGGCGAAGCTCGCGAACCCGGAATCTCGATGTAAGGAACCTCTGGATTCCGGACGGTCCGAAGACGGACCGTCCGGAATAGCGGTGTGATGCTCGCGACGTAACTTTCCTCAATTCAAGATGATGACATCCTCGCCGGGGTGATCGGCATAGAGCCGCTCCACCAGCGCGGCGCGGCGTTCGAGCCCGGCACGCTGATTGATGTAGCCCTTGTCGGTAAGTTCATTGCCGTCGATCGAGGCCGGCTCGGTCATCAGCATCGCACGCGCGATCCGCATGCTGCTGGCGCCTTCGGTCGATTTGTTATGGGCCTGCAGGCCGCGTTTGAGGCATGCCAATACGTCGGGATGCTTGACGACATCCTCATAGCTCGCGTCGGGATTGCCGACGATCTGCCGGCAGGCGTGCAGATTGGGCCAGGCCAACAGTCCAACGAACGGGCGATCCTGCCCCGCGACCAGCGCGTCCTGCACCACCGGGGTCGTCGCCGCGATGGCGTCGGTCCGTAGCGACCCGACGTGGACGAAGGTGCCTGTGGTGAGCTTGAAATCCTCCACCACGCGGCCCGCGAAGATGATGCCCTGCACCGGATCGTTCGGGTCGACGAACACGCCGGCGTCGCCGATGCAGTAAAAGCCTTCCTCGTCGAACGCCGCCTCAGTGAGATCGGGCCGGCCGAAATAACCCGGCGTGACGTTGACCCCGCGCAAGCGCAATTCATATTTCGATCCGGCCGGGATCATCTTCAATTCGACGCCGGGAAACGGCAACCCGATGAGGCCGACGCGCTCGGTATCCCAATAGGTCCCGGTCGAGGTCGGCCCGGTCTCGGTCGATCCCCAGCCGGTATAGAACACCAGGCGCTCTCCGGTGGCGCGCACCGCCAGCGCCTGCATCCGGTCATAGAGATCGTCGGGCAGCCGCGCGCCGCCATAGGCCATCAGACCAAGATTCTTGAAGAAGCCGCGGCACAACGCGTCGTCCTTTTCCATGGCGGCCGCGAGCGCGGCGTAACCCGCCGGCACGTTGGCGTAATAGGTCGGCGAGATCTCGCGCAGATTGCGCAGCGTTTCCTCGATCATGCCGGGCATCGGACGGCCATCGTCGATATAGAGTGCGCCGCCCTCGATCAGCACCGGGTTGAACAGCGCATTGCCGCCCATGGTGTGGTTCCACGGCATCCAGTCAAGATAAGTGGCCTGCGGCGCATCCGGATCGCGCGGCCGAACCTGCATCATCATCGCGGCATTGGCGCACATCATGGCCTGCGTGTTGATGACAGCCTTGGGCATTCCGGTCGAACCCGAGGTAAACAGCAGTTTGCCGACGGTCTCCGGGGTGATTTTTGCGATGGAGTCTTCGACATCCCCGGTGACCGGCGTTGCGGCGAGATCGGCAAAGGCGATGCTCCTGATGCCCTCGCAGGGGCGCGCAACATGGACGACGGTGACGCCGTCGAGATCGAGCGCCTTCAAGGCCTTCTCGAAGGTCGGGCCGTCCTGCACCATCACCAGCGCCGGCTTGATCAGATCGAACAAATATTTCAGCTTGACGTGGTCCTGGCTCATCAGCGAATAGGCCGGCGATACCGGTGCGGCCGGATACCGCGCCTGCATCGCCGCCTGCGTCATCAGTGCGTGCTCGATCGAATTGCCTGACAGGATCGCGACGGGGCGCCCGGGCTCGAGCCCGAGATCAAGGATGCCTTGCGTCAGCGCATCCACCGTGCGCTTGGCCTCGCCATAAGACACTTTGCGCCATTGACGGTCCGGGCCGCCACGCTGCGCCAGCCAGATACGGTCGGGCTGCCCGGCCGCCCATTTCGCGAGCGAAGCCGGGATATGCTTCTCATAGGGCTTCAGCGGAATCCGCGACTTCAAGATGATGACGCCATCGGGCCGCCGCTCGACGGCGATATCCCGCTCCAGCCATTTGTTTTTGCGAAAGGCCGGCTTCGTCAGCACCGTGGCTGCATTCCCACTCATCTCAATAGCTCCCTGACCGATCTCTTGCTGGACCCTTTTATCCTTATCGCCGGATATAGACCGGTTTTCGCTTCTCCATAAAGGCTCTGATGCCTTCGCTGAAATCTTCCGAGCGGCTGCACAACACCTGATTGCGGTCTTCCATCGCAATCACCGCTTCGATCGAGCCGGCGTCGACGCTCATATTGAGGCATTCCTTCGAGAGCCGCAAACCCACCGGCGACGCCGTCATCATCGCATCGAGATAGGGTGCGGCGGCAGCATCGAGACCGCCTTCCTCCACCACCTCCGAGACCCGGCCTACCGCCAGCGCGCGCTCGGCGCCGATGAAGCGGCCGGTCAGGATCAACTCAGAGGCCACCGACACCCCGACGAGCCGCGGCAGAAAATAGCTGGTGCCGATGTCGCAGCCGCCAAGCCCGAGCCTGATGAAGGCGCAGTTCATCCGCGCCGATTTAGTGGCGATGCGGATATCGGCCGCCAGCGCCAGCGCGAAACCGCCGCCGGCAGCGGCCCCTTGCACCAGCGCGATGATCGGTTGCGGGCAGCGCCGCATCAGCATCACGATGTCGGCGATCCGGCGCTGCAAATCCAGCGACTCAGTCACCCCGGGCGGCTCCTTTTGTCCGGCGTGCCGCTTCATCGCATCCTTGAGATCGAGGCCGGCGCAGAACGCCGGGCCGGCTCCCTTCAGGACCACCACGCGGGTGGTGCGGTTGCGCTGCAGGCTTTGAAAATAATCGTTGAGCGCGTCGATCAGCGCCGGATCGAGCGCGTTGAGGCTGTCCGGGCGATTGAGCGTCACCCGGTCGACCCCGTCATCATGTTCGATCAGCAGCGGTTTGGTCACGCAGTGCTCCGTATTATGGTCGTCCCGGCGTCCCCGCATTCGCGGGGACGCCAAGAAAACTACCGCGGCGCCATGCGGATCGCGCCGTCGAGCCGGATGGTCTCGCCGTTCAGCATTGCGTTCTCGACGATGTGCACCGCGAGATTGCCGTATTCGGAGGCATCGCCGAGCCGCGCCGGATGCGGCACCTGCGCGCCGAGACTCTTGCGCGCCTCTTCGTTCAGCCCCATCAACAGCGGCGTCAGGAACAGGCCGGGCGCGATGGTGTTGACGCGGATCTTGTGCTGGGCGAGATCGCGCGCCGCCGGCAAGGTCAGGCCGACCACGCCGCCCTTCGAAGCCGAATAGGCGATCTGGCCGATCTGGCCTTCATATGCCGCGACGCTCGCGGTGTTGATGATGACGCCGCGCTCTTCGCCGATCGGGGCTTCCGTCAAAAGGCGCTCGGAGAACAGCCGCAGCACGTTGAAGGTGCCGATCAGGTTGACGTTGATGATGCGGACGAACTTGGCGAGCGGATAAACCCCGTCCTTGCCGACGATGCGCTGCGATCCGCCGATGCCGGCGCAGTTCATCAGCACGCGTGCGACACCGTGGGCGGCTTCGGCCTTGGCGATCGCCGCCTTGACCTGCTCCTCGTCGGTAACGTCGGCAACGACGGCGATGCCCTTCACCTCGGCCGCGACCTTCTCGGCATTCTCCTTGCTCTGATCGAGCACGGCGATTTTCGCGCCCTTGGCGGCCATGGCGCGCGCGGTGGCGGCGCCGAGACCGGAGCCACCGCCGGTGATGAGAACGGCAACGTCTTTCAACTGCATGGTAGAACCTTTCCCTGAACTTTCCTCGAATGGTGTTTGGACGTTTCTTTAGAAACGGGCGAATGGCGAATAGGGAGTAGCGAATGTAAAGTAAAGAAAAGACACGGCTGATATCTATTCACTATTCGCTACTCCCCATTCGCCCTTCGTCAGCAGGCCACCGCAAATCAGCGATTCCATGTGCCCGATATATTGGCGGCAGACTTCATCGGTGACCGGCCCGACGCCGATCGCGCGCGACATGGCATGCCGCCCGAAAAACAGGTGATCGCAGGCGCCGACCAGGCTGGTGTAGAACAGCACCGGATCGACGTCGCGGAATTCGCCGGCCTTGACGCCTTCCGCGAGCAGGCGGCGTTGGAAATCCAGAAGCGGCGCGACAAAGAATTTCGACACTTCATCGGCGGCGGCGGCACTGCTTTCATGCAGCAGGTAATGAATCAGCCGGTTCATATAGGGAAACTGGCGATAGGCCCGGATGATACCGGCGATATGCAGCCGGAGCTTGGCGGTCGGCGCAATCGGCTGCGCCAGGAGGTATTCGAGATGCGTCACCTCGATTGCGGCATCCCGCGCCAGCAATGCAAGCAACAGCCCGTCCTTGTTGCCGAAATGGTATTTCACCAGGGCGGCATTGACGCCGGATTTCTGCGCGATGTCGCTCAGCGACACCTCGATCGAGCTGCGCTCGATCATGAGTTCGCTGGCCGCCACCAGCAGCTTGTCGGCAGTGGTATTTTTGGCGCCCGGAAGCCGGGTCGGTACGCTGGTATTCAACTCTGATCCCACACCTGCCTGTTCCCAAGACCTGCCTGTTCCCAAGACCTGCCTGTCGGGAAATGCGGGCGCAGATAAGCCGATGCCGCCGCCGCACTCAAGAGTTAATTGATTGATTGACTAAATACCCCCGCGCCACTTAAATCGCGCCGTCATTCAAAACCCCACCCGGAACAATCAGGGAGAACGCACATGGCCGAGGCTTACATCGTCGCCGCCGCACGCACCGCTGGCGGCCGCAAGGGAGGACGCCTCGCAGGTTGGCATCCGGCGGATCTTGCGGCCTCCGTGCTGGATGCACTGATCGAGCGTTCGGGCGCGGCACCCGACCAGGTTGAAGACGTGATCATGGGTTGCGTCAGCCAGACCGGCGAACAGTCCAACAACGTTGCGCGCAATGCCGTCATGGCCTCGAAACTGCCGGAGAGCGTCCCCGGCACCTCGATCGACCGGCAGTGCGGCTCGTCGCAGCAGGCACTGCATTTCGCGGCACAGGCCGTGATGTCCGGCAGCATGGATTGCGTGATCGCCGCCGGCGTCGAATCGATGACGCGGGTTCCGATGGGTCTTTCCTCGCAATTGCCTGCCAAGAACGGCTTCGGTAACTACAAGAGCCCGGGCATCGAGAGGCATTATCCGAACATCGTCTTCAGCCAGTTCACAGGCGCTGAAATGATGGCGGAGAAATACGGCCTCTCCAAAGACCAACTCGACCAATACGCCTATGAAAGCCACCAGCGCGCGATCGCCGCGACCCAGGCCGGCAAGTTCAAGGACGAGATCGTTCCGGTGCAGATCACCCGCGCCGATGGCTCGACCGACACCCATCACATCGACGAGGGCATCCGTTTCGACGCCAGCCTCGAGGGCATCCGCAACGTCAAGCTGATCGCCGAAAACGGCAAGCTCACCGCCGCCAGCGCCAGCCAGATCTGCGACGGCGCTTCGGGCGTGATGGTCGTCAACGAAAAGGGACTGAAGTCGCTCGGCGTCAAGCCGATGGCGCGAATTCATCACATGACCATGATCGGCGGCGATCCCGTGATCATGCTGGAAGCGCCGCTCCCGGCGACCGAACGCGCGCTGAAGAAGGCCGGCATGTCGATCAACGACATCGACCTGTTCGAGGTCAATGAGGCCTTCGCATCGGTGCCGACAGCGTGGCTGAAAACCACCGGCGCGGACCCCGCGCGGCTCAACGTCAACGGCGGCGCCATCGCACTCGGCCATCCGCTCGGCTGCTCCGGCACCAAGCTGATGACCACGCTGGTCAACGCGCTCAAGCAACGCAACAAGCGCTACGGCCTGCAGACCATGTGCGAGGGCGGCGGCATGGCCAATGTGACGATCGTCGAGCGGCTTTAGAAGGAGAGAACAGCGAGTGGCGAGTAGCGAATGGTGAGTAGGTGAAGGGCAATCCCTGCTCTTCTTGCCTATTCGCCACTCGCCGCTCGCCATTCGCGTTTTTGAGGAATCCCATGACTCACCCGTCGATCTACGCGCGGACCCAGCCAGACAAGATCGCCTATCAGATGGCGGGCAGCGGCAAGGCGATCACCTATCGCGAACTCGACGAGCTATCGAACCAGGGCGCGCATCTGTTGCGTTCGCTCGGCCTGAAGGAAGGCGATCATATCGCGTTCCTGATGGAGAACCGGCTGGCCTTCATGGAAATCTGCTGGGCGGCCCAAAGAAGCGGACTCTATTACACCGCGATCAGCCGCTACCTGACCCAGGACGAGATCGGCTACATCGTCGGGGATTGCGGCGCGCGCGTTGTCATCACCTCGCCGAAATGTGCCGACCAGATCAAGGGCCTGATCTCGGATGCAGCGGACGCGCCGCTGTTCTATATGCTCGACGAGCCGCTGCCGGGCTTCCGCTCCTGGGACCGCGAGACCGCACAGCAGCCGACCACGCCGATACCGGACGAAGTGGCCGGTTACGACATGCTTTATTCATCGGGCACGACGGGCCGGCCCAAAGGCATCAAGCGCGCCTCCGACCACAGTCCGATCGATGTGCCGAACCCGTTCCTGAAGATTCTGTGCGCCGACATGTGCGGAATGAATGCCGACAGCATCTATCTGTCGCCGGCGCCGCTCTATCACGCCGCACCCTTGCGCTTCAACATGATGGCGATCACGCTCGGCGGCACCTCGATCATCATGGAATCGTTCGACGCCGAGCAATTCCTGGCGCTGGTCGAAAAGCACAAGATCACCCAATCGCAGCTGGTACCGACCATGTTCGTGCGGATGCTGAAGCTGCCGGAAGATGTCCGCCTGCGCTACGACGTCTCCTCGCTGAAGGGCGCGATCCATGCCGCCGCCCCGTGCCCGGTCGACGTCAAGGCCAGGATGATCGAATGGTGGGGACCTATCCTGATCGAATATTACGCCGGCTCCGAAGGCAACGGCGTCACCGTGTCGACCTCGCAACAATGGTTGTCGCATCGCGGCACCGTCGGCCGCGCGGTGGTCGGCAAGATCAAAATCCTCGACGAAAACGATCTGGAATTGCCTACGGGGCAGATCGGCACGGTGTATTTCGCCGACGCACCGGTGTTTTCCTATCACAACGATCCCGACAAGACGAAACGCGCCTACAACGCCAGGGGCTGGTCAACCCTCGGCGACGTCGGTTATCTCGACGACGAGGGCTTTCTCTATCTCACCGACCGCAAGTCCTACATGATCATCTCCGGCGGCGTGAACATCTACCCGCAGGAGACCGAGGACGTGTTGATCACCCATGCTGACGTGGCCGATGTCGCGGTATTCGGCGTCCCGAACGAGGAGATGGGCGAAGAGGTCAAGGCGGTGGTGCAGCCGCACGACATGGCGCAGGCAGGGAAAGACCTTGAAGCCGAGCTGATGGCGTTTTGCCGCAAACACCTGTCGCCGATCAAATGCCCGCGCAGCATCGACTTCGAGGCCGAACTGCCGCGCACCCCCACCGGCAAGCTGGTGAAACGGCATCTGCGCGACAAATACTGGCCGAAGGCCCCGGCGCGGGTGTAGGCGAATCTCGTTGTGTCATTGCATTGATTTTCGTCATGCCCGGGCTTGTCCCGGGCATCCATGTCTTTAGAGTCCGCCCTAAAGAAGACGTGGATGGCTGGGACATCTCTAGCGAAGATGCGCTTCGCGCTTTTGCGCGGCCATGACGAGGAAACGCCATGACCAATCTCCCCGACATCCCCCTTCCTTCCGGCATCCGCTCGCGCTTCGTTGAAGGCATCAACGGCCTGCGCCTGCATGTGCTGGAAGCGGGCCATGAGACCTCGGGCCGGCCGTGCGTGCTGTTGCTGCATGGCTTTCCCGAACTCGCCTACAGCTGGCGCAAGGTGATGCCGGCACTGGCGGAGGCCGGCTATCACGTGATCGCGCCGGACCAGCGCGGCTATGGCCGCACTACCGGCTGGGACGGCGATTATGACGGCGACCTCAACTCGTTCCGGCTGCTCAATCTCGTGCGTGATGCGCTCGGGCTGGTGTCGGCGTTCGGCTATCATTCGGTGGAGGCGGTGGTCGGGCACGATTTCGGCAGTTCGGTCGCTGCATGGTGTGCGCTGGTGCGGCCCGACGTGTTTCGGTCGGTCGTGCTGATGAGCGCGCCGTTCGCCGGACCGCCGCAGCTGCCGTTCGGCACATCCGACGCGCCACCAGCGACGAGGCCCGTCGACCCCGTGCATCGCGAGCTGGCGGCGCTGCCGCGGCCCCGCAAGCATTATCAATGGTACTACTCGACGCGCGAAGCCAACGCCGACATGCAGCGCGCGCCGCAAGGCGTGCATGATTTCCTGCGCGGCTATTACCATCACAAGAGCGCGGACTGGAAAGCCAACCAGCCCTATCCGCTCAAATCGTGGTCCGCGGGCGAACTGGCAAAACTGCCGACCTATTACGTGATGGATCTTGCGAGCACCATGGCCGAGACCGTCGCGGCGGAAATGCCCTCGGCGGCCGAGATTGCGGCCAACGCCTGGCTGCCCGACCGCGAACTTTCGTTCTACAGCGCCGAATATGCGCGCACCGGATTCCAGGGCGGCCTGCAATGGTATCGCTGCGGCACCTCGGGCGCCTTCACTGCCGAACTCGAAACCTGGTCGGGCCGTCACATCGACGTGCCTTCCTGTTTCATTTCAGGCAAGCAGGACTGGGGCACCTACCAGCGCCCTGGCGTATTCGAAGCGATGCAGGCGAGCGCCTGCAGCCGCATGCTCGGCTGTCATCTGGTCGACGGCGCAGGGCATTGGGTGCAGCAGGAAAAGCCCGGCGAGGTCACTCGCTTGCTGCTGCAATTCCTGGAACAGGCGGGACAACAACAGGTCCTGATCCGTTAGGTCGGACACGTCGCCCCGGCTGGGAGCATCGTCGCCGGGAGCCCTCTGCTTTGCTGTGGTTTCCCCGCGCGATCGCCTTTATTTGGTCGCGATTATTACCGCTATCACTGATCTGTTTGCTGCCCAAGGGTTGCGCAATCAAGGGAACCTTGATCTCGCTTCAGCGTTTGATCCGGGGCAAAGCGCATTGGAGGAGTTGTTATGGAAAAGAAGATCGCTGGACTTTTGGGAGCGGTGGCGGCGCTCAGCACAATGGGCACCGCCCAGGCGACACCGGCCCCTGTGCCCGCGGATGCCATGCAGGCGAATTCCTATGCCGACCTGCTGGAGCCGATCCCGAACGCCCTAGCGCTGTTGCAGGCGGTCGACGAGCAAGCTCCGCAAAAATCAGCCGATCCAAATGTGCAGCTGGCGCAGTATCATCATCA
>JAJYAH010000216.1 GCA_021779635.1 Pseudomonadota bacterium
ATCTTCAAAACCCTCGCTCCCGGGATCGGCGACATCCCGCGTACACCGGGGAGAGAGAAGTCCGCCACCGGCACCTCCGAATCCGGCTACCTGCATTGCGGACCCAGCGGCGCAGGTCATTTCGTCAAGATGGTCCACAACGGCATCGAGTATGGACTGATGGCCGCATATGCCGAGGGACTCGGCATTTTGCGTGCGGCGAATATCGGCAAGAAGCCGCATACGGTCGACGCCGAAACGACGCCACTGCGCATCCCCGAACATTACCAGTACGATCTCAATCTGCCTGACATCGCCGAGGTATGGCGACGCGGCAGCGTGGTTGCCTCGTGGCTTCTTGATCTGACCGCAACCGCGCTGCTGGAGGACCCTGCGCTCGCCAAATTCGCAGGCCGAGTCTCGGATTCCGGCGAAGGACGCTGGACTATTGCGGCAGCCATCGACGAGGCGGTCCCTGCCCCGGTGCTGACCACGGCACTTTACGAGCGCTTCAGCTCGCGGGGCGAAGCCGATTTCCAGAATAAACTGCTTTCGGCGATGCGCTACGAATTCGGCGGGCATCTGGAAAAGCCCGGCGGCGACAAAACGGGGTCGGCATGAGCGAACTTCGGTCGGAGGCGTTGGTGTTTTTCGGCGCAACGGGCGGTCTTGCTTACAAGAGGATCTTTCCCGGGATGCTTCGGGAAAGGTATTGAGCGTGCTGGCGCAGAATCTTCCGCCGTCGAAGCTGCGCCCGTTCGGCGCGACCTTCCTGATCTTCAGCGACTGCGCTCGACTCGCGATACGGCTTGCCGCGTCAATGGAGTTGCCGACAATCTTGGCTTTTACCGACGACGCGATGGGCGACGATGCCGCACCGGAAAGCCGCATAACATGAACGACACGGAGCAGCGAAAACCACCGCCTTCGGCGGAGCACGCAAGGCTCGCCGACTCGTCTCCTGATGCGCCCGGCGACTGGAAAGTGATAGGGCCCTATGTCAGCGAGCGCGCCTGGGGCACGGTACGCGAAGACTACAGTGCCGATGGCAAGGCATGGGGGTATTTCCCCTATGAGCACGCGCGCTCGCGCGCCTATCGCTGGAATGAGGACGGCCTCGCCGGTCTGAGCGACCGGTCGCAGCGCCTGTGTTTTGCGCTGACGTTCTGGAATGGACGCGATCCCTTTCTGAAGGAGCGCATCTTCGGCCTCAGCGGGCCGGAGGGAAATCACGGCGAGGATGCCAAGGAGTATTGGTGGTACAGCGATGCGACACCGACAAGCTCGTGGCTGCGCTGGCGTTACCACTACCCGCAGGCCGAGTTTCCCTATGCGCTGCTTCGGCAGGAGAACGCCAGGCGCAACAAGGAAGAACCCGAATTCGAACTCGTCGATACCGGCGTTTTCGAGAAGGACCGCTACTGGCAGATCACGGCGGACTACGCCAAAGCCTCGCCCGACGACATATGCATGCGCATCAGTGTGCGGAACGCGGGCCCCGATCCGGCTGAGATTCACGTTCTGCCGACCCTGTGGTTCCGCAACCGCTGGTCATGGGAGGCTGGTATCGAGCGGCCGGCCGTCCAGGCGACCGCCGAGGATCGAGGCGATACGATCAGCGCAATCGCCGAAGAACAGTTGCTCGGCCGGTGGCGACTCACGGCTGGCCCGGATCCGGCGGGCAAGCCGCCGACGCTGCTGTTCTGTGAAAACGAAACCAATGTTCGGTACCTCTATGGCGACCCGGCCGAGCAGACGCCCTATCCCAAGGACGGTATCAACGACCACGTCGTCCAGGGGGCTGCGACGGTCAATCCGGCGGGGCACGGCACCAAGATGGCGTGCTGGTATCGCCTCACGGTTGCGGCAGGTGGGACCGTCGAACTCAGGCTTCGCTTCGGGCGCGACACGCCAGGAGCAAAGCCCGACCTCGGCGCGGGTTTCGAACAAATCCATGCCGTTCGCAGCCGCGAAGCCGACGAGTACTATGCGACGCTCACCCCCGACGGCGCGAGTGACGATGAGGCCGTGATGATGCGGCAGGCGTTCGCGGGAATGATATGGAGCCAGCAGTTCTATCACTACGACGTTGCGCGCTGGCTCGACGGCGACACCGTGCCGCCGGCGACCGCACGCAAATCAGGCCGCAATGCAGACTGGCGTCATCTCAGCAATCACGACATCATCGCGATGCCCGACAAATGGGAATACCCTTGGTATGCCTCCTGGGATCTCGCTTTCCATTGCATTGTGCTGGCCTACATCGACCCGTCGGCATCGAAGCATCAATTGCTGCTGCTGGCGCGCGAGTGGTACATGCACCCGAACGGCCAACTGCCGGCGTACGAATGGAATTTCAGCGACGTCAATCCGCCGGTGCAGGCGTGGGCTGCGCTTGCGGTGTTCCGGATCGACGGCGGCACCGATTTCGACTTCCTGGCGCGGGCCTTCCACAAGCTGCTGATCAACTTCACCTGGTGGGTCAATCGAAAGGACGCCTACGGCGACAACCTGTTCGAGGGAGGGTTTCTCGGGCTCGACAATATCGGTCCGTTTGACCGCTCGGCGATGCTTCCGGACGGGGATGTCCTGGAACAGTCCGACGGCACCGCCTGGATGGCGAAATTCTGCCTCAACATGCTCGAAATGGCGCTGCGGCTCGCCAATCACGACCCCACCTACGAAGACGTCGCCGTAAAGTTCTTCGACCACTTCGTCCTGATCGCGACGGCGATGGACAAACTATGGGACGATCAGGACGGCTTTTTCTACGATCGGCTGCGCAAGCGCGATGGCAGCGCGTTCACGGTGCGGGCGCGCTCGGTGGTGGGACTGCTGCCGGTGTTCGCCGCAGTGGAGCTCGACGCATCGCTTTGGGAGCGGCTGCCGATGTTCCGTAAACGCGTGCGCTGGCACATCGAAAAAAAACTGGCTGTCGCCGACTTTCTGCACCGGCTGCCCGGCGACGATCGTCCCTGGCTGATCTCACTGGTGGGCAAGTCGCGCTTGCGGCAGGTGCTGGGCCGGATGCTCGACGAGGCCGAGTTTCTGTCGCCCTATGGGCTGCGGTCGCTTTCGCGCTACCACCTCGAACATCCGCTTATTATCAATCTGGAAGGCCACATCGCCCGCCTCGACTACGAGCCTGGCGAGTCACGCACCGCGCTGTTCGGAGGTAACTCGAACTGGCGCGGCCCGATATGGCTTCCACTCAATTTTCTGGCGATCGAGTCGCTGCGGCATCTGCACGCCAGCTTTGAGGGAGGCCTGACCGTCGAACTGCCGACCGGATCCGGCAGCCAGGCCAGCCTGCAACAGGTGGCTGACGAGCTCGAACGCCGGCTGCTCAGGTTGTTCCTGCGCGACGCCGACGGCCGACGGCCCGCGCTGGGATCGAACCCTTGCTTCCAGCGCGATGGAGCGTGGTGCGATTCCCTGTTGTTCCATGAGTACTTCAACGGCGATACCGGTGAAGGCCTCGGCGCCTCGCACCAGACCGGCTGGACGGCTCTGGCCGGCGCACTGGTAGCGGACCGGCGTTTGCGCGACGCCAAGCGCGCGAAAGTCGGGGGGAGCAATTCATCAATTCACTCGCCGCCTATCTCGACGGCGATATAACCCGGACGCCTAACGGCGGAGACATGATCTCATTTCAGTCGGCGGCTGCTTAAGACTCCCATAAAGACCATCGCAGCACGCGAAGCCCCGACATGGTCAGGAGGGCGCCGGCGCGCGCTGGCGCGTCAGGGTCTTCGCCGCCTGCACGATATCGGCCACCGAGAGATGCACGTAGGCGAGCACATCATCCGCCGTGCGCCCGCTCTTGGGAATGTTGCGCACGGCCAGCATGCGCACAAGCGGCCCATTTCCCGAGGCGGCGGCCGCTTCGGCGATTTCGCTGCCGATGCCGCCGACATAGCTGTCCTCCACGGCCAGGATCGGCGCACCGGCGCTGCGTGCGAGTTCGAGCAAAGGCGCCGCCTCGAGCGGCAGCGCATAGGCATCGATTACCGTCGTCGCGACGCCGAGTGGCTGCAATGCGTCTGCGGCCTTGAGGCAGCTATGGACGAGATATCCGGCACCGGCGAGCACAATCGCGGGCCGATCCGACTCGGCGCGGCGGACCACCTTATAGCCGCCGAAGGGGAAGCCTTCGCTCTCGCGATAGAGGATCGGCAGGTCGCCGCGTACCGCGCGTAGATAGCATGCGCTCGGATGCTCTGCCATCGCCAGCACCAGGTTGTAGGCGCTGACCGGATCGCTCGGCGTCAGCACCGTCATGGCAGGATTGCCGCGGAAGTCATCCGTATGGGCGAGCGCGCGCATGAATCCCACATCGGCCAGCGCCATCTGGCTCGGCCCATCGGAGGCGAGGGTGACACCGACATGAGTCCCAACCACCTTTATGGGCAGTCCGCTGATAATCGCCATTTCGATCTCGTCCAAAGCGCGCTCCATGAACCGACCGAAAGTGCTGACAAAGGCGATCTTGCCACCGGCGGCGAGGCCGGCGCACGCCGAAACCATGTTCTGTTCGGCGATGCGGCCTTCGAAATAGCGCTCGGGATAAGCCTTGGCGAAATCCTCCGCGTAAGTCGAGTTCTTGACGTCGCCGTCGAGCGCAACGATGCGCGGATTGGCGGCGCCGAGTGCCTTGAGCGCCAGCCCATAAGCGCGTCGCGGCGATAGCGCCTTCTTTTCCTCGACCGATTTAGCCACCTTGGTGTTGCCTGCCACGGCGGCCATGAACCCCGCCGGCGGGCGCGTGGCCGGCAGCGTTGTCGGTGTCGCCGTCGGCTGGGCGATCGGCAAGCCACGCGCCATTTCTTCCTGCGAGATCGCAGCTACTCCGAGTTCCTTCGCGCGCTGGTCGAGCGCTCCGAGCACCGAGTCGAGCTGGTCTTTTGGAACCGGCGTCCCATGGTGGCCCATACCCTGAAGAGCGGGCACGCCCCAGCCTTTGACGGTGCGTGCGATAATAGCGAGAGCTTGACCTTCCTTGGCCAACCCGGCGCGTCGCCCAAGTGCCGCCAGGATCGCCTCGGGGTCATGGCCGTCTACCACCAAAGTGGTCCACCCGAAGGCTTCGGCCTTGTGCTGGAGATGCGTCCAATCCTGCTCGCGCGAGACGAAGTCGCTTTGGCCGAGTTCGTTGCAGTTGAACAGGGCAACGACGTTCGAGAGGCGTTGGTCCCGGATGAAATCCATCGCCTCCCAGATCTGCCCCTCGCGTGACTCGCCGTCGCCAACGATGCAATAGATGACCTTATCGATGCCGTCGATGCGCGCAGCGCAGCCGAGTCCGCCTGCAACCGAGAGCCCCTGTCCCAAGGACCCCGTCGCCGCGTCAAAGAATGGAAAGCCCAATGCCGGGTTGGGGTGACCGTCGATCGCGCTGTCGATCTCTCGCAGCGTCATGAGATCATCCACGGTCATTCGTTTAGCCTGGCCGTGAGGACAGAAGGCAGCACCGAGGTCGGCGCAAGCGGCGTAGATGATTGGCACAGCATGGCCCTCGGACAGCACCAGGCGATCTGCGCCGGGATCGCGCGGCTGCTCCGGTCGCCAGCGCATCGTGTGATACATCAGCGTGGCAATCAGATGCGCAAGCGCGAGCGCGCTGGTGGGATGGCCGCTGCCTGCAGCTGTGGTGGCGCGAACGGCAAGCTTGCCGAGAGCGATCGCCTTGGCGTTAATGAGTTGACTCAGCGTTGCCATGGAGCTCTCCTCGATAAGATTTTCGACGGCGCGCGGCCGGTCTGGACAAGCCGCCAAACTACGGGAACATCCTGCAGGCCACTCGCGTGCTCGACCATCCAACCCTAGGCGGAAGCCGATTATATCAAGGTATGAGCGGGCCCTACGAGGAGACGACTTGCGCGATCGGACGCTGTGCTCGATGATCGTGAATCGGGCGAGTGGATCCGCGGGACACGAACGACGGCGGGTTCGTCGTCGCTTGACAATGGTCTTGCGGCCACAGCATTGACATGCAGCCAATGGAGAAACCTATGAAAATCGTTGGCTAGCGGAACGATCGGAGGCGCAGTAGTCAAGCTGTTAAGGCAAAGGCATCAGGTTATCGCGGTCTCGCGCTCAAGCGGCGATTACCGCGCCGACATCACCAATAAGGCGTCGATCGAGACAGCTCTCGGCGCGATCGGCAAGGTCGATGCAATCGTAAGCGCGGCGGGAAGCGCGGTGTTCAAACCCCTTTCGGCGCTCACAGACTCCGATTTCGAGAAATCGCTTCACGACAAGCTCATGGGACAGGTCAACGTCGTCCGGGCCGGCGCTCAGCATATTCTGCCCGGGGGTTCGATCACGCTCACCAGTGGCATTCTGGCGCAACAACCCATACCGGGTTCCGCCGCGATAAGCCTGGTCAATGCCGGATTGGAAGGGTTCGGCCGCGCTGCAGCACTCGAACTCCAAAGCGCTAAAGTCCGGGTGAACGTCGTCAGCCCGCCCTGGGTAAAGGAGACGCTTGTCGCGCTGAATATGAACCCCTCCTCCGGCATGCCTGCTGACGAAGTCGCCAAGGTCTATGCCCAAAGTGTGGAGGGCAGCGCGACCGGAACAATCATCGATGCGAGGGAGACTGCCGGCTGATGGTTGCGGGCGGAAGCGAGTGAAGGAAGCCTTGCGCTTAACCGATTGATGTTCGCAATGGGGTCAAATGCATGGGTTGATGATCCGCCTGTCTCTTCCGGTCTCCCCCGAACAGACATCGTCAGACCCAGCGGTGCTGATAGTTCCATCTGACTGCGCTGGCCAGCCCGCGTAAACTGCATTTCTATCGCGGATCTCTGACGCCACCCTGGGGTTAATGAAGCTGTTGCCCGTGGGTTTTACTTACTGTCGGCTGCCGCGGCCGCGCCTCCGGCGTTGATGTCAATGCTTGTGTTGGATATCCGGCGGTGACACCGCAGAGCGAAGGAGAGGAATCACACTCGTGACTAACCGTGCCACCCTTGGCGAGCGCCGCTGAGCTGGCAAGCGTCAGGGCCGTCACCAATCCAATAGTGGTTAATTTTTTCATTGCCTTTCTCCCTCTGTTCTCCCTCTGTTACAGGCACAAAGAACAACGCCTACGTGGCTAGGGGTGACGGTCGCCTCTTTCCATGCTGCGCCCGCCCTCGAAATCCGGTTGACCAGTCAAAAATGTCTCAGCATGCCGGGAAAATATCGGGCCGAAAATGAAGTTCCAGCAATAACGGATAAGCTTCGCCGGCTGCCGGAATGCTTCTAATCATCCGGAAAAACGTTACTGACATCGGATGTCGGAAACAGCGTAATCAATATTCCGCTCTTTAGTTTGCGGCTTTGACTTAGATCAAAATTTTTCCGTAGCTAACAATTAAATTTTACCTTGCACAGGTCCGCACTGCCGAGCGCTCATTTTACCATCATCAACGCATCCGGGAGCGTGGCGGGTTCAGCCAAACCGCCAACAATGATGAGCGGCCGCGCGCGAGCGTCCGGCGTCGGAGCGCGTCCCTTTCCTTGAGGGCGCGCTTCGGAATCGAGGGCGCCGGCGGGTCCTAACCTTTGCCCCAGTTCCAATATTCACCCGGATAGGGAGTCGGATACATGCGCTCGCGGTACCGATGTTCGCGATGATAGGCGCGCAGAGCCACCGCGCCGGCTGTCGTCGTCGGTCGAATGTTCACGACCTCGGATTCGGCGGCCAAGACTGCCACGTGCAAACGCATCTGATCGTCATCGTGGGGCGCGCCCTTGAGAGCCTCCCAGGCTTGCCGGTGATGCTCGATCGCAGCGAAAATCGGGTCGGGCTCCGGAGTCGCGAGAGCGCCCCTCCCCGGAGCTACGAGGGTCGCGAGCGCTGCGGCCATCATGGTCCGCCGGCTGATACGCCGCGCGGAACCCGCAATGTAACCAGAGCGATACGCGCGCTGGTTTTCGCTTGGCGATCGCCTGCCCGTGAGGCCGTCGGCGAAACCAGCCTGCCACGGCATCGGGTCCTGACATTCCGTTTCAGATCCCATAGTTATCTCCATTGGTGAGTTTACACTTCGAAAGTGATTCCCCTCCTTGCTGCAGCACGCTCGACGATGTCCCTTACCACCAGCGCAGGCTCATGACCTGCCAGCGCCAGGGTGCCCAAGAATTCCGAGTAAGGAGTCATGAGCGGGTCTGGGGTGATTTCTATGACGAGCAGTTCGCCGTCCCACAACCGGCCATCGATTCGAATCAAATCTATTGTCTTGAGATCCGCGGCAAGCTGAACGATCTTCGAGAGTAGCTCGTCGGTCATAAACTCGACGGAGCGCAGCGCAACCCGTCGGTCACCCGAAAATTTGAGCTTGTAGTCGTAGACATGGTTTATCAGAAAACTTGATTCTTCCCCCACGATCCTTTCAGAACACCCCCACCGAAAGCTCCCACCTTTATCGAACGCAAGGCTGACGAACACCTCCGGACCGGAGACGAACTCCTCGACTATTATTCCCTCCGGGAAGTTGCCCAGCTTGTGTAGCGCCAAGTCTTTGGCTTCTTCCATCGTTGTGCAAATCGACCCTTGGTCGATGCCGATCGATGACCCTTCCATATTGGGTTTAACGATCACGGGAACGCGAAGGGCGCTGATCAGGTCAGTTTGCGTTGGGGTTGCAACCAAGACGGACGCCGGCGATTCCAGACCCGCTCGCCTGAGAAAGACTTTGGAAAGAGATTTGTCGTTGGCGATCAGCCGGGCATAGGGATCGGGCCCGACGTATCGCAATCCATAGATCTCGCAGATTGCTGCGACATATCCAGTGCGATTGCGATTTCTTGAACCATTCCAATGTGGCCATACGACAGCATCATGGAGTTTGGGAGCCTGCTGGATAAAGTCTGCCAAATCAAAGAACACGGTCACATCGTCCACGGCTGACTTCATCAGATCTCTTATGTGAACTGCTTGTTCAGGTGTCGTCATGTCCAGGTCACGGGATCCGAGCGATAGCAAGGAATTCTCTCGCTCGCGGCCCTCTGTTATGAGTGCGAGCCGAAGCGGTAACCGGTCCGCGGCGAAAGGCATGACGTTTCCTGGCTGTCCGTGGCCCTGCACTCGCAATACGCTCCCGAACCTGAACTCATCCCTACAGCGGAGAGCTGCGCCTCCTCGACGGGGTCTCTGCCGCGGGCCTGCGCCAAGAAATAAGATACCATATTGGCTGGCAAATGTCTTTCGGCGCTGGCCGCCATTTGACCAATCTTGCCGGTTGGGCTTTCTCGCCGATCGGCGCCGGCCCTTACTCGGGAACGTTGGTTTGCCAACAT
>JAJYAH010000217.1 GCA_021779635.1 Pseudomonadota bacterium
GCGTTGCGCATTGTCCCCCCTCCTCCAGTGACGCGAGGACTTGGTAATCCCTCTTGGAAGGTGATTGTGTCGGCCTCACGTGGCCAATACCTCAAGCCGGGCTCGCAAGGGCCCGGCTTTTTTTCGCATTATATTCGTATTGTATAGGACGCGCTGCGCTGCGTTCGTTGTCCGTTGACAGGCTCAGTGCCGCCGCTCATCATCCGCCAATGATCACAAATCTGTGTATCGCAGCGCGGTCGAAAAATGTTCCCGTTCCGGGGACCGCAGATCGACGCGCGCGATAGACCTCTCGCCCACATCGATCCCGCCAAACCCCGCCGTCTGGACGGGGTTTTTTATTGTCCCGTCTCCGGCGCAAAACCCCCAAGGAGATGGACCCCATGAACGACCTTCGAAGCCAATTGCGTGGCCTCTGGCTGCCGCTCGTTACGCCGTTTCGCAACGGCGAACTCGATGAAGCCTCACTAAGGCGGCTGGTGCGGCATTACGCGGCGCTTCCCGTCGACGGATTGGTGCTCGCGGCCACCACCGGCGAAGGCCTGACCCTGACGCCGGAAGAAACCGAACGGCTGGTGTTCGCAGTGCGGGATGAAGCCAGAGCGCTTGCCAGCGAAAGCCTGCCCCGCACTCGATGCGGGGTCGGTACCGGCAGGACTCTTCCGCTTTGCCTGGGCCTGTCCGGCAGCAACACGCGCGCAATGTTGGACACCCTGGACCGAACCGCGAACTGGCCGATCGACGTCTATCTGATCTCCTGCCCGTATTATTCGCGGCCGTCGCAGCACGGATTGCAGCTTCACTTCGTCGCGCTCGCCAATCGTGCGGCGCATCCGGTGATGCTCTACAACATCCCCTACCGGACCGGCGTCAATCTCGGCAACGACGCGATGCTGCGGCTGGCCGATCATCCCAATATTGTCGGACTAAAGGATTGCTCGGCGGATCGGAACCAGTCGCGCGACCTGCTGCGCCGTCGCCCCGCGGGCTTTGCCATCCTGACCGGCGAGGACGCGCAATATCATGAAGCGCTGACCGACGGCGCCGACGGTGGAATCCTGGCGGCCGCGCATATCGAAACCGAAATCTTCGCGCGGATTCACGAGCTCTTGATGGCGGGCGAGCGCGAGGCCGCGCTGTCGCATTGGCGATCGGTCGCCGATCTCGCCCGATTGCTGTTCACTGAGCCGAGCCCGGCGCCGATCAAGCATTGGCTGTGGCGCACCGGATTGATCGACAGTGCGGAAGTGCGGCTGCCGATGACGCAAGTGAGCGCCGAACTGGCCGCACGGCTTGATCGGGAAATCGAGCGGTTGGCCTCACCCGCCCTTGCGAGGAGCCAGCAGGTCGCGGGAACGCGCGCCTGATGACGGGGACAGGCTCCGCGACCGGTCCAGCGCAAGCTCGCGAGGGCTCGCCACGCCCGTCGAAAAAAGCCGCGCCAGCCCTCGCGGCGTTTCGGTACTAAATGCGGAAATTCGGGTCCCGAATAATTCCGGGCGGAAGGGGTTGCGGATTGAGCCCGCCCGCGACCTTCTCCAGATCTTTCTCACTGAGCTGGTCACGCGTTTTCTTCTGTTCGGTCGGCCTTTTCTGGTCGGACATTTGGAAATCTCCTCGGATTGACGTTTCGCTGACAAACGGGCCATCCGCTGCCTGCGTCGAGCGGCACCATTGCCGTTCGAATGATTTGTCGTACGAGCGCCGCCGGGGGTTTTTGGGAAGTGTGATTGAGATCACGGGTCACACTCGAATGCGCCGTCGCGGGATGCCGATCACGGAAGCCTCACCCGAACCCCGCGCAACACATAACCAGCGGGATATGATAAATTCAAGGAAACCCAGGTTAGTGGCCGCGTGAGGCCAACCCCCGGACGCCCACGTTTCTTGCCTGGCTATTGGGAGGATCTGGCGCCATTGCCGGCTTCCTGCTTGACTCACGCATATCTCGACGGTTATACATCAATCAATAGCCAACGGGTTATCGATCAAACGGAGTGACCCGGCCCACACGGCGAACCTGACCGACGGAGAACGTACGAATGAAGATCAAGCTGACCAGCGTGTATGTGGACAACCAGGAAAGGGCTCTGGGCTTCTACACCGAGGTGCTCGGCCTGACCAAGAAGGCCGATTTCAGCAACGGGCCGTATCGCTGGCTGACCGTGGCCTCACCCGATGAGCCGGATGGAACCGAGCTGCAACTCGCGCTCAACGACAACCCGGCGGTCAAGGCCTACCAGCAAGCCATATTCCGGCAGGGCCAGCCCGCGGTCATGTTCTTCACCGGCGACGTCAAGGGCGACTACGAGCGCATCAAGGCGCGCGGCGCCGAGTTCACGATGCCGCCGACCGAGGTGACCGGCTCGACCATCGCCCAGCTGAACGACACCTGCGGCAACCTCATTCAAATCACCCAGCTGGCGCGCTGGTAGGACGGGCGGCTAACGAATCGCAAATGGCGAACGCTCACGATGTGCTCTTCAGGACGCTCGCCGATCCGACCCGGCGGGCGATCTTTGAGCGGCTGTGCCGCGAAGGAGAGCAGACGGTCGGGGCGCTGACGGCTCGGGCCGGGATCTCGCAACCGGCTGTCTCCAAGCATCTGGGAGTCCTCAAGCACGCCGGGTTGGTACGCGACCGCCACGAAGGACGACAGACCCACTACAGCGCGCAGCTTGGCGCCCTGGCCCCGCTGATGGACTGGACCAGCCAGATGGCCGGGTTCTGGCAGAGCCGGTTCGACGATCTCGAAGACCTGCTCAAGAGGATGGACCAATGAACGAGCCGTCGGCGGGAACGCGCTCCGTCGTTGTCGAACGGGAGGTGCCTTTTCCGCCGGAAAAGATCTGGCGCGCGCTCACCCAGCCTCATCTGATCGAGGAGTGGCTCATGAAGAACGACTTCAAGCCTGTGGTGGACCACCGCTTCAATCTTCGAAAGAACCCTCAACCCAATGTGAGCATCGTTGTCGACTGTCAAGTCCTGGCCGTCGAGCCGCACAAAACGCTGTCTTACACCTGGGCGGCCTATGGTCTCGAGAGTGTCGTGACCTGGACCCTCACGCCCACACGCACGGGGACCCTGCTGCGCATGGAGCAATCGGGCTTCCGGCCGGATCAGCCGCAGGCCTACCACGGCGCCAGATACGGGTGGCAGCAATACTTTGAGGCCCTGGAGCAGCTGTTGGCGCGGACAGATTGATGGCGGCGCATAATCGCTGCACTATTGCGGCCGCAAACGGGATCGGAATTCGAGACATCAGGATCCAATGAATCCATCGGAACATATCGACCAGCTGATCGCAAAACTCACCGACTGGCGTGGCAAAACGCTCGCCGGCATCCGCAAGAGTTTCCTTGCCGCCGATCGGGAGATCGTCGAGGAATGGAAGTGGATGGGAAGCCCGGTGTGGTCTCGCGACGGAATGATCGCGGTCGCCAACGCCCACAAAGCCAAGGTGAAGCTTACCTTTGCCCACGGGGCGAAGCTGGCTGATCCTGACAAGCTCTTCAACGCGGGACTTGAAGGCAACGCGTGGCGAGCGATCGATTTTCTCGAGGGCGACGAGGTCAATGAACGCGCTCTGAAAAATCTGGTCCGTGCCGCGATTGATTACAACCAGACCAAATTGAAGAAGAACGCGCCTGCGGCTAAAAAGAAAGCGCCTGCGGCCACGCGAGCGAAAGCGCGCAAAAGCAAAAAGGCATGAAGCGATGGCTTTTTCTCGCATCGCCGGCCCACATCGGATGGGCGTGATCCGATCAGCCCTGCTCTGCCCGTTTTAACATTTCATCGAACCCTGGCGTCGCAAGGCCGCCGATGAAGGCTGCGAGCGACATCTTGCCGAAGGCGTAGGCAGTCTCTGGGCTACCGGACGCCAGCCGCCCCTCCACCACCGCGGCGCGGAACGCGGCGGGGCTGGATGCGGCAAGGCCGATATCCGGGACGGATCGTAGGGTATCAACAAGGCTATCGAGGACAATGCATCCGTAGAAGAGTCGCGTGAGCAACCGGATCACGCTTAGCCGGGCGCGCAACCGGCCGTTCGGCATCCGGCCGAAGGCCGCTTCGAGCAAGAGAGCCTCCAGCTCCGGCGCTTCCATGAGTTCGGTAGTCAGGATCGCGAGGTCCACCAGCGGATCGTTGCGGAACGCCATTTCCCAATCGATCAGCCACACCCGTTCGCCGTCGAACAGGATGTTACGTGGATTGGGATCGTTATGGCATGAGACCAGGGAGGATGTGTCCCACGACAGGGCAGCGGAGATGCGTGCCAGCCCCTCCGCGTGCGCGTCCAGTCGTCCCGGCGCGAAGAAACTCGATTTACTCACGCCAGCCAACACACTCCCGATCACCTCGGGGAAGGAGCCAAGCATCGGAAACGGCGGCGTCGCCTGCACCCTCGAAATCAGTGCGCCGAGCGCGCGCGCCAGGCCCACAGGTCCGCCCGGATGCTCTGAAAACGGCCGGCTGGAAACGAAATCCATAATGACCACACCGGTCGCCGGATCGCAGTAGAGGACTAGCGGCGCGGCGCCTGCGGCCGCAGCCGCAACCATGCATGCGATACCTCGCTGACGGTCGTGCAGCGCGACGCGCTCTGGCTCGATCCGCAGAACATACTTTCGTTCACGGACGTCGAAACGACAGATCAGAGCACCCGAAACGCCGCCCCCGACCGGCTGGAAATCGCGCACCGTAGTTGCGCCGAACGTGGCCTGCAGCGCGGCGCGCACGGCGTCACGTCTTGCTTTCGGTATCAGTTCGAATGTTTGCATGGGTCGTCCGAATGTTGAGAAAGACTCGCGCGCTATCACGCGGTCAGTTTGGATTTGGTTAGCGGGCGTAAAACCCGAAATCCGACTCTCTATTCAGGACGAAATCTTCACTGGCCAGCAGCCTCCAAGCAGAACCTGACCTTATGGGGCGCGCGATGAGGGGTCAAGGTGAGCCCTGCTGCTCGGAACGAAGCGAATCACCCCGAACAGACACTGGCTACACACAGTCACGGAGGGTCCATACCTGCTCCCGGACAGTAGAGACTACCACGACGACCGTGAAAGTCGCGGAGGGACCGTGCTGCGATTCCTCCGCGCGATGCCGGCAACGCAAGCACGATGGCCGCGGGGTCGTCTCGATCCCGCGGCCACCCGGCATTTGATCAAGGCCTGTCGTGCTCCTCGGAAATGTCCTTGTTGGTGTAGTCGGGCATCAAGGCGGTAGCGACAATGCTGACGACCGCGCAGAACAGAATGTAGAGCGCAATCATGTAGCCCGATCCGGTGGCGGCGAGCAGTGCGGTGGCGATCAATGGCGCCGGCCCTCCGGCGATGACCGACGAGAGCTGGTAGCCGATCGAGCTGCCGCTGTACCGCAGCCGCGGGGTGAAGCATTCGGCGATCAACGCCGCCTGCGGACCATACATCAGGTCGTGCGGCACGAACGAAAGCACGATCGCGACGAAGATCAGCCCCGGCACCGCCGTGTTCAGCAGGCCGAAATACGCAAAGCCAAACAGCCCGGTCAGGACCGAGCCGATCAGATACATGCGCCGGCGCCCGATGCGATCCGACAGATATCCGGCCAGCGGGACGGTGAAAAGCGAGAGGACGCCGGCGCAGATCAGGCAGATGAGCAGGAAGTCGCGATCCTGATGGATGACCTGGGTGCCATAGGCGAAGATAAAGGCCAGATAGATGTAGGCTGGCGCCTGCTCGGCCATCCGCGCCAGCGCCGCAAGGATGATCGACCGCGGCTGACGCTTGATCACCTCGATGACCGGGACCCGCGCAACACGGTTTTCGGCGACGATCCGCCGGAACGTCGGCGTCTCCATGATGCCGAGCCGGATGTAAAGTCCGATGGCGATCATCACGATGCTGAGCAGGAACGGGATGCGCCAGCCCCAAACCAGAAACTGGTCGCCGGAAATGCGGCTGAACACGAGCACTGCCACGTTTGCCAGCAGCAGCCCGGCGGGGCCACCGAACTGCGGCCATGACGCGATGAAGCCGCGGTGCTGGTTGGTCCGTGCCCACTCCATCGAAAGCAGGACAGAACCACCCCACTCGCCCCCGACGCCCACGCCCTGGACGAAGCGGATGATGGTCAGGATGACGGCACCCCAGATGCCGATCTGGTCATAGGTGGGGACGAGACCGACCGCCGCGGTGGCAATCCCCGTCAGCAGCAATGTGGCTATCAGCGCCCCCTTTCGGCCGATCCGGTCGCCATAATGACCGAAGATCGCGGCACCGATCGGCCGGGCGATGAATCCCACGGTGTAGATCGCAAACGCCTCCAGCACGCCAACCAAGGGATCGGACTTGGGAAAGAAGAGCTTGCCAAAGACGAGGCCGGTCACCGTGCTGTAGAGCAGGAAATCGTACCATTCGATGGTGGTGCCTACCGTGCTGGCGACCAATGCGCGGCGCAATTGTGCGCGGTGGTCGGCTTCCGGCAACGGGCTGGTTGTGATGTCCAATGTCGTCATTCTGCGTCTCCTTGGCCCATATCAGACTGGGACTTGCGGAATGCGTTTCGCCCCCCGTCCACGGAAGTGGATGAGGGTATCGATGTCTGTTTTCTTGTTGGGGGCTGCGCCGTCATTGCGCGCTCGCGCCCATGCCGACTGGAGGAAGCCGGTCCTGGATGGATAGCGAGCGGCGCGTACCGAACGCCATCACGGGAGCGGACATCCCTAATGACACGGTCTTGCAAACTAAAAAGCGTAGTCGCTCGATCCTACCGGTAAATTCGACCTTGGTCTATGGCAACGGCGCCACCGAACTTCCTCTGCTCGTCGAACGCTTCTCCGGCGTGCGCGGTGATACCGGACGTCGCGCCAGGCTCGATCGGCACGCCACAGAACGGCGCGCCGCCAACACGATAGATAGCAACCCTCACCCGGATCGGGGGAGACGGCAAGCGATTCGCGCTTCGGAACGAAGCGAACACGGCTCACATCTAGGTCTTTATTTGACGCGTTTTCTTTACGCGAACCGGTATCCACTTCGCTGGAAAACGCTCTAGTCCAGGTGTTCAAGCGGCATCGGCGCGCTGGCTTTGTGTGCCTGTATGACGATGTTGCTTTTGACCTCCCGAACGATCGGCCTGCCGAGCAAACGGTCGAGGAGAAACCGTTGGTAGTGAGCGAGGTCTGCCACCACGACCTCCAGAAAGTAGTCCGTTTCACCGGATACAAGGTGGAAGGTGATCACCTCTGGCATGGCGCTTACGGCCGTCACGAAGTCATCGGCGTCCTCGCTCGCATGCCCCTCTATTTTGACGCTGACAAATACCGTCATGCCGAGACCAACCCGATCACGGCTGAGCAGGGCGCGATAGCCTTCGATGACCCCTTCCTGTTCCGGCCGCTTCACACGCCGCAGGCACGGAGACGGCGACAGGCCGATTTTCCTGGCGAGTTCGACATTGGTCAGGCGCGCGTCGGCCTGAAGCTCGGCGATCACGCGACGATCGAGCGCGTCAAATGTATATTTTGGCATGTTCATACAGCAGTTAGCGTCCAATAAGGTCATTCGTTGCGTTTTGGCAACTCAATCTAGCACACTTCGCAAGGACATGCCTGGTGCTTCGGTGCGATCTTCTCCGCACGCAATGATCCACCGGAGCCTGAAGAGATGACTGAGAAGACCGCCCACGGCGCACTGCTGTCTGCCGTCAGCCAATATCTCGAAATGATGTATGACGGCGACCTGAGCCGGTTCGACACCGTTTTTGCCCCGACAGCCCAACTGCACGGTGTGCAGGAGGATCAGGTGCGCGTGCTGCCGGCCGCAGAGTATCGTAGGCTGCTTTCCTCGCGTCCATCGCCCAAGTCGAAAAATGCGCCGCGTCAGCAGGAAATTCTCTTGATCGATATGGCGTCGTTGTCGCAGGCGCTCGTCAAGGTTCGCGTTCGTATCGATGATGTACTCTTCGTCGATTACCTCTCTTATCACCTGATCGGCGGAGCATGGCTGGTAACGGCGAAGTCGTTCCACGTCGAGCGTCGCTTTGAGGCGGTATCGGCCTGATACGCTGCTTATGCACCTGAACTAAGGGCTCACGCCCTAATCCAGCCGCGTGCGCGCCAGCCGTAGCGCATTGGCGATCACGCTGACGGATGACAGTGCCATCGCGGCGGCGCCCACCATCGGCGACAGCAAGATGCCGAACACGGGATAGAGCACGCCGGCGGCGATCGGCACGCCGGCGGCGTTGTACAGAAACGCAAAGGCGAGGTTCTGGCGGATATTGTGCATGGTCGCGACCGACAATCGCCGCGCCCGCACGATGCCGATCAGGTCCCCGGTCAAGAGCGTGACGCCGGCGCTTTCGATCGCCACGTCCGTGCCGCCGCCCATGGCGACGCCGACATCGGCCGCCGCCAGCGCCGGCGCGTCGTTGACACCGTCGCCGACCATCGCGACGCGGCGGCCCTCATGGCGCAGCCGCTGCACCACCTCGCTCTTGCGCTCCGGCAAGATGCCCGCCTCGACCTCGTCGATCCCGAGCGTTTTCGCCACCGCCCGCGCGGTGGTCGGGTTATCGCCGGTCAGCATCACGATGCGCAGGCCGTCGTGGCGCAGCGCCTGCAAAGCGCGGCCCGCCGACGGCTTGACCGGATCGGCGATGGCGATGATTCCGGCGGCGCGCCCGGCCACCGCGACAAAGATGGCGGTGGCGCCGTCCTGCCGGGCAGTCTCCGCGGCGCTGTCCAGATCCGCCGTGGCAATCTTCAATTCATTCATCAGCATCGCATTGCCGAGCGCGACGGCGTTGCCGTCGACGGTTGCGGTCGCGCCCTTGCCGGAAGGCGACGCGAAATCACGGACCTCGCCGGGGCTCAGCTTGCGGTCGCTGGCGGCTTGCAGGATCGCCTGCGCCAGCGGATGCTCGCTGCCGCGCTCGACGCCGGCGGCCAGCCGCAGCAACTGGTCTTCCTCAAAACCATCGGCCGGAATGATGCTGACCACCCTCGGCTTGCCTTCGGTGAGGGTTCCGGTCTTGTCGAGCACGATGGTGTCGATGCGCTCGAACTGCTCGAGCGCCTCGGCGTCGCGGATCAGAATTCCCGAATGCGCGCCGCGGCCGATACCGACCATGATCGACATCGGCGTGGCCAATCCCAGCGCGCAGGGGCAGGCGATGATCAGCACCGTCACCGCCGCGACCAGGCCAAAGGTGAAGCGCGGCTCCGGCCCGAATGTCATCCAGGCCGCGAACGCCA
>JAJYAH010000218.1:0-6091 GCA_021779635.1 Pseudomonadota bacterium
AAATCCCAATTTCGCCGCGCGGCTGGCGGACTATGCGGGCGTCCCTGTTAACCGCGTGCTGAGCATCCTGCCGAAGGTCGCCAACAACCAGCTTGGCGCATTGGTGCGGTCAGCGGTGATGAAGAGTCTCGATGTCGCCATCGACACCCTGGAGGACGAACCACCGCCGACGCCGGCGACCTGGTTTTCCTCGTTCCTGGCCGGTGTGACGGGTGGAGTGAGCGGCCTCGTCGGCATTGCTGCGCTTCCCGTCGAGCTGCCCTTGACCACGACGTTTATGCTCCGCGCGATCGCGGCGATCGCGCGGCACGAGGGCGAGGATCTGTCCAAAATCGAAGTCCGGCTCGCCTGTCTCGAAGTCTTTGCGCTCGGGACAAAGCGTAATCAGCAGATCGATGTCGGCTATTACGCTGCCCGCGCGCTGCTGAGTAAATATACCAGCGACATTGTGGCCCTGGTGGCGGAACGTGGAGCCATCGACGTTTCGGCGCCCGTGGTCAGAAACATGGTGAGCGAGATCGTGTCGCGTTTTGGCCTTGTTGTGTCCGACAAGGTTGCAGCGGGCGCGTTACCGATACTCGGCGCCGTGGGCGGAGCCACCGTCAATGTCATCTTCATGGATCACTTTCAGCGGATCGCGCAGGCGCATTTTACCCTGCGCAGACTTGAGCGTACTTACGGCGTCGCCAATGTTCGTCGACGCTATGCCGACTTGGCCGCGCGGTCGCCGACCGCAACCGGTTGAGATTTTGGCGTTGTCCAAGGATCATCCGCTGACCGGATCCCGTCGTCGGGCGTCGTTTTCGTGACTCCGAATCCCGATACCAGATTGCGCGACCTGCGTCGGATGCGCCTGCTGGCAACCGCGTTGCTGGCGCTGATGTCCGCGATCTTTGTCGCAACCTACGTCACCAAATTCGAAGGGACGTGGCTGGCCTATTTGCGGGCATTCGCAGAGGCGGGGATGATCGGGGCCCGCGCCGACTGGTTCGCCGTTGTCGCCTTGTTCCGCCATCCGCTCGGCCTGCCGATTCCGCATACGGCGATCGTGCCGCACAACAAGGAACGGATCGGCGGCGCGATCGGCCGCTTCATCTCCAACAACTTCCTGTCGCCCAAGGTCCTGACCGCAAAAATTCGGGAAATCGATCCAGTCGGGTGGATGGCGCGCTGGCTATCGAATCCGGCAAATACCAATCGCGTTGCGCGGCGCGTCGCGACGGCGCTGCCACAGATTGTGCGGGCGCTGCCTCGCGACGACATCCTGGCGTGCGCGGTACGGAGCGGAATCGAAGCGATTCCTGCCGCGCCGCTGGCTTCAAAGGTGCTGTCCGTACTGTGGGCGCAGGGTGAGACGCAAGCGCTGGTCGAGCGAGCCATCACCATCGTTGCGAGGATGCTCACGGATAACCGGAACCGGATCAAGGTGACCGTCACCCAGAAATCCTCGCGCTTCATTCCCAAATGGGTGGACGCCATCGTCGCCGACAAGATCGTGAGTGGGTTGACGCAGCTGCTCGAGGAGATGCGCGATCCGGCCCATCCCTGGCGTACCGAGCTTGGGGCTGCGGTCGACAAGTTGATCGACGACCTCGCCACGGAGCCGGAGATGTATGCACGAGGCGAGGCGTTCAAAGGCGAGATTCTTCACAATCCGGTCGTGCTGCAGCAGGTGAACAAGCTCTGGACCGAGATCGGAGCCGGGCTCGACGCGCATTCTGATTCCTATATCAACCGGATATCCGAAGGCCTTGAGCACGCCTTGGCTGCGCTTGGACGGCGGATGGCGAGCGACGAACAGATTCGCGCAGCGATCAACAAATCGATGCGGATCGCCGCCTTGCGGATCATCGCTCCCCGCCGCGTTGAAATCGGCGCGTTCATCACGCAGGTGGTGGAGAGATGGGACACGGAAACCCTGGTCAACCGGATCGAACTGCAGGTCGGCCGTGACCTGCAATATATCCGGATCAATGGTACGGTAGTCGGCGGGCTCGTCGGCCTTGTCATCTTCACCATCACAAGATGGCTTTAGCCGGTCCCGGCCGAATTATGTTTCGATCGTGACCCCTTCGGCATCGCTCATGTCGCGGATGGCGCAATCGAAGAACATGCGTTCGGGGTTGTCGATCGACTGCTTTCGCAACGCGTCGGTCAATTCGTCCTGTTCGAGATGAAAGCTCCGACCGTCACGAAGACGGACATAAGCAGCCCATGGCACGAATTTGGTGAGAGGGAAGGGAAGTCCGCCGCGCGGGGAAATGTCGATGTTGATGCCGGAGATGAACATCAGGTTCTTCTCGTGATAGGCCGGCTCGCGTCGGATGCTGCGATAGGAGCGATCGAACTCGACCTGGGTATGGTATCGCGCGGCGTCAAGCGGGGGATGGCGAGAAGTGACCAACGCCGGCATGGCGGGGGCAAGCGCCGTCTCAAGTGTGTCGTGGCCGTCAGGTCCTGCAGTCACGGCGCGGCGGAAGAAGAAGAGGTCGGCAGTCAGGTGACGGCCAATGATCTGGGGCTTGTCGCCCCAGGTTTCCGCGGGCAGGCGTTCAACGAGGGCCGGCGCGGCGCGAAATACATTCGATGTGCTCAGGGTCTTCAGCAAACCGGCGCTGCGATCTATCAGCAGGTCAAGGTTCAGGAACAAGCCTTCGGGCCGATCTTCGTCAAGAAATTGATTGCCGATCAGAATAGCGGGCTCGCCGCCGAGCCTGCCGCAGAGAATGTGCTCGCAGGCGTGACGATATTCGAACTGGTACCAGTGCAGCACCGCGCAGAGCTTGCCGCAATTGGCGCCGAACTCCTGGCTGTCGGTGCGTTGCCGCTGATAAACGCCGAACCGCTTGGTATCGGCGTCATAGCCAACATGGCTTGCCTGGATGATAACGAGATCTTCGCCGTGATGGGCATGTGGTCCGTGCCGATCGAGCGCGACGTTGCCGCCGATCAGGCCGTGGTCGAATGGAAAGGTTCCGAAGTGCTGGGCAATCAAAATGACCGGATAGCCCTGACTCTCGTCCGAGCAGAACGCACGCGAAGGCATCATTCTTTCGCGGCGGAATCCCAGCGACAGGCAATAGTTGTACAACCGTGGAACGAACTGGCTGTAGCGCATCGCATGGCCGTCGAGCTGCAGATTCTCGATCAGACGCTGCATCAGGCGACGCCCCGGGCCCGTTGCGATGAAAACGGCGGGCGCACTCGGCAAAGAGATCGGTCAATGAGTTGTTGACGAACTCCCCAGCCGGAAGGCCGTCCACGTCCAAAGCCGCGGACGGTTGGCGTCACTCGGCGGCCTCTGCGATCTCGTCGGTCTGCTTGTTGTAGTCATGGACCACGCGGCCATAGGGCAGCGTCAGATCGGCCAGGAAATGATGCGCGCCGATCACGCGCCGGACCGGAAAATCGGCCACCGGCGCATTGACGTGCGGCACCAGGTGCAGCCGGCCGGGCCCGAACCAGGAGCCTTTGACGTTGACATCGGTCAGGTTGATCGCAACCAGTTGGCAGACTTCGGCCCGGCCATCGACGCCGGGGATCAACTTCAGATTGATCTGGGTTTCCGACAGCGTCGCAAGGGTGGCCTCGCCGTTGCCGGCCATCGCGTCGTGCTTGTAGCCCATGGTTCCCACGGCGACGAGTTGATTGGCGTATTCCAGTGTTCCGGTCAGCGTGTCCTTGACCACTTCAAGTTTCGGATGGGCATATTTTTTCGGAAAGCCCCAGATTTCCCGGCCGGCGGCAATCGGCGGATCGTCGTCGAGATACATCTGCGAGACGAAGTTAACCTCTTCGCCGTTCAGACGTGCGGGGATCACAAGACCGGATTCAGTATAGCTGCCGAAGCCGGAGCTGTCCGGCATCTTGATCCATTCATAATGCATCAGCGGCTGATCGATCGGCTCGAGTGGTTCGGGCAGGCCGGCGCGGATCAGTTCGGGATCGGTCTCATAAGTGATGACCAGGAACTCCCGGTTGACGAAGCGATACGGTCCGGCCGGATAGCTTGGGCCCGCCATCGGCATGGACGGAAGCTTGAGAATTTCTGCCGTGCGCATCGGAGAATCCGGTTTCAGTGAGCGGTCCAGCCGCCGTCGACGGGCAGCGTCGCGCCGGTGATCGACCTGGCATTGTCAGTGCAGAGAAAATTCACCAGCGCCGCGAGTTCCTCGACCGTCACGAAGCGCTTGGTCGGCTGCGCGGCGAGCAGCACGTCCGAAATCACCTGCTGTTCGGTGATTCCGCGTGCCTTGGCCTGCTCGGGAATCTGCTTCTCGACCAGCGGGGTCATCACGTAACCCGGACAGACCGCATTCACGGTGATGCCATGTTCGGCCACTTCGAGCGCGGCGGTTTTGGTGAATCCCGCGATGCCATGCTTGGCCGCGACATACGCCGACTTGAAGGGGGAGGCGACCAACGCATGCGCCGAGGCGATGTTGACGATCCGACCCCATGATCTTTTCTTCATCCCGGGGATCGCCAGACGGCTGGCGTGGAAGGCGCTCGAGAGATTGATCGCCAGAATGGCGTCCCACTTCTCCACCGGAAAATCCTCGATCGGCGCGACGTATTGAATTCCGGCGTTGTTGACAAGGATGTCGACGCCGCCGAACTCCTCTTCCGCCAGCGCCATCATCCCGCCGATGTCATTGCCATCGGCCATGTTGGCGTTGCTGTAGAGCACCTTGATGTTATGGCCGTTGGCAATGTCCTCGCGGATCGCCTCTATCTCGTTCGGATCGCCAAATCCATTGAGCATGATGTTGGCGCCACTGGTGGCTAGTCCGCGCGCAATACCAAGGCCGATTCCGCTGGTCGAGCCGGTCACGATAGCGGATTTTCCAGACAACATGTGCACGACCAAATCGAGAGGGGATGCTTGCGACATCGCGGTCGTCCCGGCTGACGAGAAAGAAGCCCGTTACCAACACGCCATTCACTAGGATTACCGCAACGCGCCATTGCTAGCGGCCGTCTTTAACAGAGGTGTGAGATATTTTTTTCAACCTCATGACAGGTCTGTACCGACGTCGGACGCACCGGAATGAGAAGTCATTTTTGGCACGATGCGCTGTCGCGGGCATGTGCTGTCACAACCATGTCACCGCTCTTCTGAATTCTAGGGTGCTATTTCCATCGAGAATTAAAAGGTCAAATCATGGACGCACGAACGCCGAGCTCTGATCCTGCTGCTGCAACCGGGTGGCGGCCCGACCGGTGCGACCGGGTAGCACTCGTCCTGCAAGGTGGCGGCGCGCTCGGCGCCTATCAGGCCGGGGTCTATCAGGCCTTGCATGAAGGGGGCGTGGAGCCGGATTGGGTATGCGGGGTTTCGATCGGCGCCATCAATTCGGCGATCATCGCCGGCAATCCCCGGGAACATCGTCTTGAAAAATTAAGAACTTTCTGGGAGCGCATTACGTCGCGCAAGGTCTGGCATTATACGCCGGACGGCGACATCTACCGGAAAGCTCGCAATCTCGCGAGTTCGCTCATGACCACGACCCTGGGCCAGCCTGGATTCTTCAAGCCGCACGAAGTCAATCCGTGGCTTAGTCCCGCCGGCGCCAAAACCGCAACCAGCTATTACGACACTACGCCGCTGCGCGAGTCGCTGCTCGAACTGGTCGACTTCGATCTGATCAACGCCCGCAAAATGCATTTCGCCGTCGGCGCCGTAAATGTCGCCACCGGGAACTTCTTGTATTTCGACAACAAGAAGGAAGTTATCGAGCCTGAACATGTGATGGCAAGCGGTGCGCTGCCGCCGGCCCTTCCGATGGTGAGAATAGGTACCGACCATTTCTGGGATGGCGGTATTGTCTCCAATACGCCATTGCAGCATCTGCTGGATCAGGAAGACAAGATGAACTCGCTGGTGTTCCAGGTCGATCTGTTCAGCGCCAGAGGCGTATTGCCGCGCGACATCCAGGAGGTTCTGGCGAGGCACAAGGACATTGTCTACTCGTCACGCACCCGGCACAACACCGACATCTACAAGCAGATGAACAATCTGAAGACCGATCTCTACAAGGCGTTGATGAAGATCCCACAGGACCAGTTGAGCGACGAGGAACGTGCCAAG
>JAJYAH010000218.1:6101-9199 GCA_021779635.1 Pseudomonadota bacterium
ACCTATGAGGGTGATTCCAAGGACCACGAATTCTCGGCGACATCGATGCGCGAGCACTGGCAAAGCGGCCTTGACGATACCCGCCGAACCCTGAGGCGGCGGGATTGGCTGACCTTGCCGGAAGCCGGTATGGGAATCGTGGTTCACGACGTGCACCGCGAAAGAGACTATTAGCGCTCGGGCCTGCCACTGCCGGAAATCCGCTTTCCAGATTGGCCGATTTGAACCTTCCGGCCGGAGAAACCGTCGGCGGGACCGCAGCTTTCTATTGCTCTCGTTCGCGGCTTGGGAAACACTGTGTGGGGAGTGGCCGGGGGCGTGCGATGCGTAATCAGGATGCCGGATTTGACTACCGCCGCTATCGAAAATTACTGGCGGAAGCGGTCGACGAGCCGAAAAGACTGGCGCTTATCGATTTGCTGGTCGAGGAGCGGGCCAGGGATCGGCTAGAGGCTCAGCGCGCTGCAGATCGGAAAGCCATGACCGCGATGACCATCGCCAAGGTTCTTGGCGCATCCCGGGCCTGATTTGCCCGGCAAAAAGCGCATTGGGAATTCAGCCTGAGTGAGCTTGCCGATTGAAGCCGTCAGCAGGCGGTGTAGAGTCGGGGTCGAAGCTGGAAACGAAATGACGGTGACCAGCGGAACCACGAGGGCGGTAATGAAGATCAACCTTCTTGCAACTGCGGTAATTTTGCTGACGGCGTCGGCACCGTCATTCGCCGCGGACATGTACGTCCAGCATCATCACCGGCACGCGGCCGGGTCTCACGATATGTTTCTCCACAATTACGGCCCGCCCGATTTCTATCCCGGCACAACGGTTCCGCCCGATCGTGTTGTCGTTCCGGTGGCGGGTCGGCCCTATGGTATCTATGACGGGTTCGTCCGGCATTGCGGGCAATCGTCGGCACATTACGGCGGCCAGGATGGTCGGCGTCACCCCTGTAGCTAGGCGGGCAGCCTGACAGCGCAGCCGACTCGCGCCTAGCGCGCCGGGGGCTCAATAACATTGCAGTTGGTGCGGCCCGTCATCAGGCAGTCCTGCATTTTGCTGGCAGCAGTCAGTTCGTGGGCCAGCCAGAGCCCCACCACCAGCAAGACAACCGCAATCGCCAGGCCGGCAAGCGCGCGGCGCTGGGTTCCAGCCTCTTCTTGTTCGGGGTCATTCATTTTCCGCCTGGTCCGGCGAGCCGCGACCGAGCGCAAATTGACCGACCGGGCCTTCGACGTGGAACTCGATTCCAGTCATCCTGGCGAACAGGTCGATATTGATGCTCCCGATCGCGCATCCGCCCAGCCCCATGTCGGTCGCCATCAGGTAGAGCGTCTGGATCAATACGCCGACATCCTTCAGGATGAGCGAATACGCGACCGAGCTGTATTTCCATGAAACTCGGCCAAACCGCGCTGCGATCGTGATCAGGATCTGGGGGGCCGCGGGTGCGCCCATGGCGAATTCGGCTGCCGCCAATTGCGCATCAAGCTCATGCGTGGACCCGCTGATCGGCACGAGGGCATGCCGGTCGGCGTCGTAATGATAGAATCCGCGCGCAAGTCCCGCGCAATTGGCGACGGCCAGATAGAGCTCGAGTTCGTAGGCGCTGCCTCCGGACGGGTACGGCCTTGCAGCATAGGCCACGACCGGACCGCCGCCGCCAAGATCGATCCGGCTTTTCCATCTCGACTGGACGCGCGCGGTGCTATCGAGAAACCGGGAAAGCTCGGCCAGCGTGATCGGCTGCCGGTCATCGAAGCTACGCGTCGAATGACGTTCGCGCAGGAGCTTTGCGACCGGCGAAATCGCCTGCGAAGGCTCCGCCGTCAGCCTGCGCAGATCGATTTTTTTTCCAGGCCAGCGGGGGCGTACGGCTGGCGGCGGTGGTATAAGCCCGGCATACGGATAAAGTCCGCCCAGCGGGTTGGCCTGCCGGCCTTCGGTGCTATGCGTGTGGAACAAGAGATCGTGAAAATCCCAAAGAACGAGGTTGTCGTCGCCCTCGCTCGCTCTTAACCCCTCACCGCCGGCAGCGTCGACCTTGAACAGGATCTGGCAATCCACCAGCAAAGCGAGCAGTTCGATCCCCGGAAAGCCGTCCTGCCGCCGGAATTTTTTGAGTTGTTGCGGCGTGGACAACACCACAAGAGCGGCGGCGATCTTCGGATCGCAAATTCTGAACAACGCACCGGCGCGTGGCGACTCCAGCACCGTCTCACTGCCGCGCCGCCGCAAATAGGCGAACCGTGACAGCACGATCGTCTCGCCATCGCCGAGCTTCGGCGCTTGCGGCCAATACTCCGGACCCTGCGGTTCGATGACGACCTGGTCCTCGCCATCACAGGTGTGCCCGAGGCGGTACTCCAACAGCCCGCGCCGGGCCAGTCGCCGGACCAGCAGATCGACTTCCTTCTCAACCGGGCCGCGGTCTGATGCAAACGAACTGAGCGGCAGGCCTTTGCGCAGGTCCTGCGCGCGCCCCATCGCGTCGGTGCTGAATTTTCCCAAGCCGACCGCATAGCCATCGAAACAAGCGGCGATACTCCCGTCCGGCTGCGCGTCGAGCGTGATATGACCGCTCAGCCGGGCGGATATGCCGGGTGCCGTTGTCCGCCGCCCTTTGTTTGTTACGGCTGCGCGCAAGCGGCACCACCTTTAGCTGTGGGGAGGGAATGGCGTCAGTTCGCTTTCCAGCAGCGGCCGATCCCGCAATCCGAGCTTGACCGGAACATCGTATAGCCGGCCCGGTGCGAAGCGCTGATAGAAATGCCGCAGTCCGGGAACGATCACTCTGACGACCGGAACCTCGACGTCGGGCCGGGTCTGATCGAGGACGAGGAAATCGAGCCCGGCGCGCCTGGCGAGATCGACGCAGGCGAGCACCTGGTCGCGCGTGTTGTCGAGAGCGCCGACCTGCAAGTCGGGGCCTGGTAAGATGATCGGATGGCTGCTTGGCGTCAAAAACGGATACTCCTGAAGACGCAACGGCGTGACGCCGTCGAGGCTCGGCTTCTCACCGGATCCGCCACCCATCAAGCCGATCGACAGGAATTGGTTGAGCTCGGTCAAGGTACGCAGCAACGCAATGCGCTTGTCGAAGT
>JAJYAH010000219.1 GCA_021779635.1 Pseudomonadota bacterium
TCGAGGCAAAAACAGACGCGTCCTGGACGCCGCAAGAAAGCTACTTGACGGCCTCCCAAAAAATCCCGACTTCGGCAACGAATGCCAAAGTGAACAAGATGGTTCGAAGGTAGGGAAGCCCGGCCCAGTAAACGATGGCGTGGGCCAGCCTCAAATAGAAGAAGCTCGCAGACCAGAACGCAGTCATCGCGTTCGCCTTCCCAGCCAATTGCGTAACGATGACCAGTGCCGCGAACGGAGCAAAGACCTCGGTCGCGTTCAAGTAGGTACGATGCGCCCGCTGCCCCCAGGCGGGCACCGGCCGCGGCAAGGCGGGGTCGACATAGCTATTCGGCTGAAGTGGTCCGTTGGTCATCACCTGGCAGATGATATAGGGAATCCACAATGCGGCGGTCAGCATCGACATATAAACGAGATATCTGAGGTCGGTTGTCACCTTGAGCCTCCTGGGATGGGATGCCCGGATCGCGGTTGCGGCCCGATCGGCCTCCACAGACGTTCGAGCCGGAGCCAAAACGACAAGGCCCGAACATTTATTTTGCGAGGCGACAGCAGAAGCCCGTGGCGCCAGCGCCCAGAACCGATTGGCTCTTAGCCGCATCGGCCTCGCAGAGTGACGGGAGACACCCGAAGCCGTTCGATCGACGATGTAGAATTGAAGTGACCAGCGGAAATGTCCTCCGGCCGTTTTGTGAGTGCAGGCCCTGGCAACATCGAGTCAGACTCTCAAGATCAGTTCAATCGACGCCGCGGATGATGTCCTCTATGGTGTGCCTGACCGAACAGGACAGGTGAAGCCACGCGATGATGTATCTGGACGTTCCGCCGCGGCTGATCGGCACGGAAGTTTTCTCGGCGATGCCGGACCGGTTTCGGCGCAAGGGCGCGCGCAGCGATTGGGCCGACGCCAATCGGCCGGGTCAGCCGACCGACTGTTTCATTGAGGGCCCGTGCTTTGACGCCGAAGGTCATCTCTACATCGTGGACATCCCCTTCGGCCGCATCTTCCGGATCGCGCCCGACGGCGCATGGTCGCTGGTGGTGGAGTATGACGGCTGGCCCAATGGTCTCAAGATCAGTCCCGACGGACGCGTCCTGGTCGCCGACTACCGGCACGGCATCCTGGAGCTCGATGTGGCGAAGGGGCGGATGCAGCCGGTATTGACGGCGCGCAATTCCGAATCCTTTAAGGGATGCAACGACCTGCATATCGCCTCCAATGGCACCATCTATTTTACCGAGCAGGGACAGACCGGCCTTCACGATCCGACGGGGCGGGTCTATCGGCGTTCGCCAGACGGAAAGCTCGATTGCCTGATCGATACCGGCATCAGCCCCAACGGCCTGGTGCTCGATCCGTCCGAGACCGTGCTGTTTGTGGCGATGACGCGCGACAATGCGGTCTGGCGCGTGCCCCTGATGAAGGACGGCGGTGTCGCGAAGGTCGGCCGCTTCTGTTCGACCTTCGGCACCAGCGGCCCCGATGGTCTCGCGATGGACAGAGCAGGCCGCCTGTTCGTGGCGCACGCATCGCTGGGACATGTGTTCGTGTTCGCGCCCAATGGCGAATTGATCTCGCGCATCAAATCCTGCGCGGGCGCAAGCTGCACCAATGTCGCGATCGGCGGCAACAGCAGCGACCGCCTCTATGTGACGGAATCGGTGACCGGCACCGTGCTGGTCGCGGACATCAGCGTTCTGGATAACCAATGAGACTTCAGGTTTTCGGCAGCGGCGGCCGTCAAGTGTCGGTGATCGGGCAGGGCACCTGGTATATCGACCGCGGCGATCGCAGCAGCGCGGTCGCGGCGTTGCGCCGGGGTATCGATCTCGGCATGACCCATATCGATACCGCGGAGATGTATGGCGATGCCGAGCCGGTCGTGGCCGAAGCCATCGCCGGGCGGCGCGACGAGATCTTCCTGGTCTCGAAGGTTCTGCCGAGCAATGCCTCGCGGCGCGGCACCATCACCGCGTGCGAGCGTTCGCTGGCGCGGCTCAAGACCGACCGGCTCGATTGCTATCTGCTGCATTGGCGCGGAGCGTATCCGCTGGCCGAGACGGTCGCCGCGTTCGAACAACTGGTCAGCGCCGGGAAAATCCGAGAGTGGGGCGTCAGCAATTTCGATGCCGACGATCTCGACGAGATGCTGGCGGTCGCAGGGCGAGGCAGGATCGCCTGCAACCAGGTGCTCTATCATTTGCAGGAACGTGCGATCGAGCACGCGGTTTTACCGTGGTGCGGGCAGCACGGCGTTGCGGTGGTGGCCTATTCGCCGTTCGGTCACAATGACTTTCCGCCACCGGACAGCAAGGCGGGACGGGTCTTGCAGGGCATTGCCGAAGCGCATGGCGCCTCAGTGCGCCAGGTCGCGCTGGCTTTCCTGACCCGCGCGCCTTCCGTGTTCGCGATTCCAAAAGCCTCGACACCGGAACACGCCGCCGACAATGCCGCGGCCGGCAAGCTCGTGCTCGGCAAGGACGAGATTGCAGCTCTCGACAACGCCTTTCCGCGCGGGCCGAAACCGCGAAGCCTGCCGATGCTTTGACGAGGGGGCGCGGCGAGCCCCGCGTCCAATCGCGCATATCGGCTTCCTGTTTTCCGGCCTTGTCGTATCGGCCGATTTGTCGTTCCTTGCGGCCTCATCCGATTCGATTATTGCCGCGCTCCGAGTCCAATTTGACCCCGCCATCTGCTGCGACTGCCAGGCTGGATCGTGTTCCATTGCCTTTGCCTGAGAAGAAGCCCGCCGCACCTGTCGTGCCGGCGCGCGCCGACCGGCCGTTCCGCGGCATCGCGCTGATCCTGGCCTCGACGATATTTCTCGGGATTTCGGACGTCACCGCGAAATATCTGTCGGCGACGCTGCCCTCGATCGAGATCGCATGGATCCGGTTTCTGGTTTTCGCGCTGGTGATGTCGCCCGCGATGCTGCCGGGTTCGCCGCTTTATGCCCTGCCAACCAACCGCCCCGGTCTGCAAATCGTGCGCGGCGTTGCGCTGGTGTTTTCCTCGCTTTTATTCATTTCCGGCTTGCGGTTTCTCCCCATCGCGGAAGCATCCGCCACCGCTTTCGTGTCGCCGCTGTTCGTCACGGCGCTGTCGATCGTTTTTCTTGGCGAGATCGTCGGGGTGCGCCGCTGGCTGGCGACCGCGGTCGGATTAATCGGCATGCTGGTCATCCTGCGGCCGGGCTCGAGCGCGTTTCATGCCGCGGCGTTTTTCCCGCTCGTCTCGGCGCTGGCCTGGGCCTGCACGCTGATCATGACGCGCATGTTGAGCGGCCGGGAACGCGCCATCACCACCATGACCTATTCATCGATCGCGGGCGCTTGCGTGATGTGCGCGCTGGTTCCGTTGGTCTGGGTGACGCCGAGCTGGCACGATATCCTGTTCGGTATCTTGATCGGCGTGGCATCGACGGCCGGGCAGTGGATCGTCGTGTTGGCTTTCCGCTATGCCGACGCTTCGGTGCTTGCGCCGTTTTCATACACCCAATTGCTGTGGGTCAGCATCCTCGGCTTCCTGATCTTCGGCGAGGTGCCGGATATCTGGACCGTGATCGGCGCCGCGTTCATCGTCGCCAGCGGTCTCTATACCGCCCATCGTGAGAGGTTGCGGCGGTCCCAGCTCCTGCTGGTCGAGGCCGAGCCGTCCCCCAACGCCTGATCTGTGGCGATCAAATCCGCCCCCGAGGTAGCGGAGGGTGAAAAAACCGTTGCGCAAGCGCAACAGTATCGCTGAAAAACCTCCGCTTTTGGTGCTGGTCGAGGGATTCTGGGCCGTCCACACAGTGCGTCCATGGACCCCATGCTAGCGTGGAACCCGGGCGGCGCCGAAAGAGCGCTGGAGTGCAGGGGTTGGCGTTGCGTTTTCAATTGCCATCGCGGGTGCAAGGCCGGCTGCGCCGAGGCTGGGCGTCGGTGCTCACTTCGGATCGAGCGATCTTCGCGTTGATCGCAGCGTTGGCTGCGATCGGCGCGACAATCGATTCCGCGCGCGCACAGCAATATTTCAACGGCGCCCAAACCACCCCGAACAGCGCCATCAATGGCGGCGGCGGCGTCTGGAACAACACGACGACGAACTGGACCGACGCCACCGGGACTGCCAGTAATCCCTATCATCCGACGACGGCGTTGGTCACGGTTTTCGGGGCTTCGGGTTCATCGACGCCGGCGACGGGCGGTACGGTCGCTGTCAATCCCGGCGGCATCCGGCTCACGGGCGCGGTGGATTTTAACGCAACCGGTGACAATTCGATCTACACCATTCAGGGCGGCAACCTGACCGTCGCTGCCGGCGGCACGTCCTTCAATGTCGGCAACGTTGCCGCAAGTGGCGCTTCCGCTGTCATCGCATCGCGCATCGTCGGCAGCAACGGAATATCGGTGTTCGGCCCGGGCGGGCTTCTGCTGACCGGCGCCAATACCTACGCCGGCGGCACCTTCATCTGCTCCTGCGGGTCGCTGCAACTCGGCGATGCCACCCACACGGCCAGCATTGTCGGCGCCATCGCCAACGAAGGTTTGTTCAACATCTTCAATGCCAATACGACGGGCATCACCTCGATCACTAACAACGGCGAAGTGGCTTTTTCCAATGCCACATCCGCGAGCACCGCCCACATCAGCAACAACGGCGGTGCGATTCTTTTCCTCGACGCCAGCAGTGCCGGCAGCGCGAACATCTCAAACCGCTTCGGTGGCATCATCGACTTCGGTATTCCGCACGGAACGGATTCCAGTACGGCTGGAAATGCGATCATCGACAACAACGATAGTGGGACCATATTCAATGCGCTGAGCAATGCCGGCACCGCCACTATCACCAACCACCATTTTGGCGGAACGGAATTCGGTGATCAGGCATCCGCCGCGTCCTCGACCATCATCAACAATAACAATGGCTTTACATCTTTCGGCACGGCTTTGGGTACGGATACGCCAACGGCCGGCCGCGCGATGATCACAAACAATTCCGGCGGTGAGACCGATTTTAATGCCTTCTCCACAGCCGGCAGTGCGACCATCACCACCAACAGCGGCGGTGCGGCGTATTTCTACGACAACTCCACCGGCGGTAACGCGCAGTTCATTACCAACGGCACCGGCTTGGTCGATTTCACCGAGAGTATCGGCCCGAACGGCGATGGCCGTATCACCGCGGGCTCGATCGCGGGCTCGGGCTTTTACTACATCGGCGGCGGCAACACGCTCATTGTCGGCAGCAACAATCTGTCGACCACCGTCAGCGGCGTGATTGCCGATAACAATCCATGCGGCTGCACGACAGGATCCGGCTCGCTGGAAAAGGTCGGCGCCGGCACGCTGACGTTCTCCGGCATCAACACCTATACCGGCACCACGACGGTGTTCGGCGGCTTCCTCGACGTCGAAGGATCGATCGCTTCATCCGTTCTCACCACCGTGAACGCCGGCGGCGCGCTGAGCGGCGCGGGCACCGTCGGCAATACCATGATCGCGCCGGGCGGCATCTTCGTGCCCGGCAACGGCCCGCCGGGCTCATCGATGACGGTCGCGGGCAATCTCGCGTTCCAGTCGGGCGCGCTCTATCTGGTGACGCTCAACTCCACGGCCTCGACCTTTGCCAATGTGACCGGCGCCGCGACATTGGCCGGCACCGTCGGGGCGGCGTTCGTGCCCGGCAGCGAGGTGATGAAACGATACATGATCCTCGCTGCGAACGGCGGCGTCAGCGGCGGCTTTGCCGGGGTCGGTCTGGCCGCTCCTTCCGGCGGGCTCGTCGCCACGCTGAGCTACGACCCGACCCATGCCTATCTCAATTTTGCGCTCGACTTCGGGGCAACACCCGGCCTCAACGTCAACCAGCGTAACGTCGGCGCCGCGCTGACCAATTTCTTCAATGCCAATGGCGGCATCCCGGTGTCGTTCGCCACGCTGACGCCGGGGGGCCTGACGCAGGCATCGGGCGAATTGGCGACCGGATCGCAGCAGGTCACCTTCGACGCGATGAACCTGTTCATGGGACTATTGACCGATCCGTTCGTCGCCGGGCGCGGCGCGGGCCCGACTCCAGGCGCGAGCGCACCGACCGGCTATGCTTCCACTCAAGATATTGGTGCCGCCCGCGATGCCTATGCGATGTTCACCAAGGCACCATTGGCGCAGACTTACGATCCACGCTGGAGCGTATGGGCGTCGGGCTTCGGCGGTTCGCAGACCACCGATGGCAATGCCGCACTCGGCTCGAATACGGCGACCTCGAGCATCTACGGCACCGCGGTCGGTGCCGACTATCGCATCTCGCCGTTCACAGTTGCGGGTTTTGCACTGGCGGGCGGCGGCACAAACTTCTCGGTCGCGGGCAGCGGCTCCGGACATTCCGACCTGTTCCAGGCCGGCGCGTTTATCCGGCACACGGTTGGCTCGGCCTATATCTCGGCCGCACTGGCGTATGGCTGGCAGGACATCACCACCGACCGCACCGTGACCGTGGCCGGGTCCGATCAACTCCGCGCACAGTTCAATGCCAATGCGTTCTCCGGAAGCCTCGAAGGCGGCTATCGCTTTGTCGCCCCGTGGATCGGCGGCGGCATCGGCATCACGCCTTACGCCGCCGCGCAGTTCACAACCTTCGATCTGCCTGCCTATGCCGAGCAGGCCATTGTCGGCTCCAACGCTTTTGCTCTCGCCTATAACGCCAAGGATGTCACCGATACGCGCAGCGAACTCGGCATCCGCACCGACAAGTCCTTTGCGATGCCCGACGGCATCCTCACGCTGCGCGGCCGTCTGGCCTGGGCCCATGATTACGATCCGGACCGTTCGATCGCCGCCACCTTCCAGACGCTGCCGGGGGCGAGCTTCGTCGTCAACGGCGCGGCGCAAGCGTATGACTCAGCGTTGGTGACAGCCTCTGTGGAAAAGAAATGGCTCAACGGCTGGTCGGCGGCTGCCACCTTCGAGGGTGAGTTCTCCGACGTCACGCGCTCCTACGCCGGCAAGGGTGTCGTGCGCTACACGTGGTGACGATCGTCAACCGCCGCCCGGATTGACGCCCGGCCTCGCGGCGCGGCTCTATTTTTGAGGCGTTTTCATCACGCGAACCGGTATCCACGTCGCTTGAAAACGCTATAAATGACCCAACAACAAGAACGCAAGGAGGACGCCGATGCGCGCTGCCATTTTCCGGAACGGCGAGATCGTCGTCGATACGCTGCCCGAACCGAAGCCGGGAGCGGGCGCGGTGCTGGTCAAGACGCTGGCTTGCGGCATCTGCGGATCGGACCTGCACGCGCGCAAGCACGCCCATCGCATGGCCGAGTTATCCCGGCATCTTCCCGGCCGCAAGCCGATGGACCTCACCCGCGATGTGGTATTCGGTCACGAATTCTGCTGCGAGATTCTCGATTACGGCCCCGCCACGCAGCGCAAGCTGAAAGCCGGCACCCGGGTGTGCTCGCTGCCGGCGCTGCTGACGCCGGATGGGGTGCAGGGCATCGGCTATTCCAACGATCATGTCGGCGGCTATGCTGAGCGCATGCTGCTCAGCGAGGCGCTGCTGCTCGAAGTGCCCAACGGACTTGCGGCGGAACACGCGGCGCTCACCGAACCGCTCGCGGTCGGCATCCACGCGGTTGCCAAGGCCAATGTGCGCGGCGATGAGGTGCCGCTGGTGATCGGTTGCGGCCCGGTCGGGCTTGCTGTCATCGCGGGATTGAAACTGAAGGGTTTGCATCCGATCATCGCCGCCGACTATTCGCCGGCGCGCCGCGCTTTGGCGCAGCGGCTCGGCGCCGATGTCGTGGTGGACCCTGCGCACACCCAGCCCTATGCGACCTGGGCCGAGCATGCCGCGATGTCGGCCGAGCAAAAGGCGGCACGGCCGCCGTTGCAGGCGTTGCTGCCGGCGCTCAAGCCGGCGCTGATCTTCGAATGCGTCGGGATTCCCGGCCTGCTGCAGCAGGTGTTCGAAGGCGCGCCGCGCGACGCCCGCGTCGTGGTGGTCGGCGTCTGCATGGAAACCGACCGCTCCGAGCCGATGCTCGGCATCCTCAAGGAACTCAACGTTCAGTATGTGCTGGGCTACACGCCCGATGAATTTGCCTCCGCACTGCGCCTGATCGCGGAAGGGCAGGTGGATGCGGCGTCGCTGGTGACGGCAACCGTCGGCATCGACGGCGTCGCCGCCGCATTCGACGATCTCGCCAATCCGGAGCGCCACACCAAGATCATCGTCGAGCCCTGGCGGTAGGACCAAGGAGAACCGTCATTGCGAGGAGCGCAAGCGACGAAGCAATCCAGTTTTTTCGTGACGAGTAGATTGCTTCGCTAGAGCGAGATGGCTCTTCGTTGAATCGCCGTCTCGCTCTATCTTTTTGTTTAAGCATGATCTTTTCGGAAAACCGGTGTCCACTTTTCCGGATCATGCTTTAACGCTCGCAATGACGCGGCATGTCACACCGGCAGCGCGATCGAATATTTCACTTGGCTCAGGGCAAAACTCGACTCGATCGAGGCGATGCCGTCGAGCCGGGTCAGCTTGTTTTTCAGAAACGCTTCATACGACGACAGGTCCGCGGCGACGACGCGCAGCAGGTAATCGCGGTTGCCGGTCATCAGGTAGCACTCCAGCACCTCATCCCATTTCGAAATCGCTTTTGCGAAGCGATTGAGGTCTTCTTCCTTCTGCCGCGCGAGCTTGATCGAGATGAACACGCTGACATGCAGGCCGAGCGATTTCTGGTCGACGGTGGCGATATAGCGGCTGATCACGCCGCGCTCCTCCAACAGCTTGACGCGGCGATGGCACGGCGAGACCGACAGGCCGACCTTGCCGGCGAGTTCCTGCATGGTGGTGCGGCTGTCGGCTTGCAGCAGGCCGAGGATTTTGCGGTCGATGGCGTCGAGTGTGTGCATTGGGATAAACTCGGGCTATTTGGCTTCAGTGTGGTAATTTATCCCAATTTTTGGATGTATGTCGCGAAAATTTGAGATTTTTGGCCAATGCTGGCGCGATAAAATCGGGGGCCAATCACGGTGCCGGAGAGTGCCGCCATGCCGATCGAGCCCGCACGCCTTGAACTGATGTCCGCGCTGGCACGCAAAGTGCTGTGGCTGTCGTCGTGGACCATCCATCACGCCAATCACATCCGGCCCAATGTCGACGGCCTGAAGGTCGGCGGCCATCAGG
>JAJYAH010000220.1:0-1274 GCA_021779635.1 Pseudomonadota bacterium
AAAAAGGACTTCCATTGAATGGATGAACCATTTAATAATTGCGTCCTATGACAGGCAAGTCAAGACCCAGCGCACCCGAGCGCCCCCGGACACCTCCTTCCAATCGACGGGTCCGGCCTCCGGATCATCGCGGGGCCGGCGCGGCGGCTCTCGTCACGTTTCGGCCGATCCGCACGCGGCGGGCGTTCGAGGAAATCTGCGAGCGGATTCGCGAGCAGCTCGCGCTCGGCGTTCTCAAGCCGGGTGACAAGCTGCCGGCCGAGCGCGATCTCGCGCAACAGCTCGGGGTCAGCCGCAATGTTCTCCGCGAGGCGCTGCGCAGCCTGGAAATGGCAGGGATTCTGAAGTTGCAAAAGGGCGTCAAGGGGGGCGCCTTCATCCGCGAAGGCGATACCGGCCGCATGAACGAAGTGATGCGGGACATGTTGAGCCTCGGCACGATCTCGGTGCGTGAGCTGTCCGAGGCTCGGATCAATGTCATCGATCTCGTAGTGAGGCTGGCCTGCGTCAGTGCGCGGCAGCGGGATTTCGAGGCGCTCGAAGCCAACATTGAGAAGACGGATGTTGCGACCCGCGAGGGACGCTTGCTCGATCGGGTCGAGTGCTCGCGCGAGTTCTACAATTTGTTGGCCGAGTCGACCGGCAACAAGGTCATCATCATGATCGTGAATTCGGTGACCGATATTCACATGCGCTTCGTGTACGCCAAGGTCGCTTCGAGTGGTGCGGCGACGCCGCGATTGACGGACAAGCGTCGACAGTTTCTGGCGGCATTGCGCGGCCGGGACGTCGCAACGGCAGCCCGCCTGATGCGGGCACATCTGGAATCCGTGCAGCGCATGCTCGAATCCGATCCCGGGTCGATGTCCTTACATGTCGCGCTGGCCGAGGTGCAAACCGGCGTGCGCCGCTGAACGCGACTGGTTTCCACGCAATTCACCGAATCGGACGGTTTGGAGAGAAAAAATGACGAGATATGCAAAGTACCAGTGCCTGACAGTAGATGTCAGGGAAAAGGTCGCAACGGTGACTCTCAATCGCCCGCAAGCGCGCAACGCAATCAACCAGAAGCTCATCCGCGAGTTGCGGACCATATGGGACGATCTCGGTGACGATCACGCTGTCAATGTTGTTGTGCTGACCGGCTCCGGCGATTTCTTTAGCGTGGGTGGCGATGTCAAGGCAATGTCGGAGCGCGAAGGCGGCGACGTGCTGGAGGAGGGCGAGGTGCACGATCCCATGATCAGCCGGCGCGCCGTCACTCGTCAACTCGA
>JAJYAH010000220.1:1284-9176 GCA_021779635.1 Pseudomonadota bacterium
GAGCTGGACAAGCCGATCATCGCCGCCATCAACGGCGACGCGATCGGCCTGGCTGCAACCCACGCGCTGTTGAGCGATGTCACCGTCATGGCGGAAGATGCGCGGATTGGGGATACGCATGTCTCGCGGGTCGGTCTGGTCGCGGGGGATGGCGGCACGATCATCTGGCCCTTGCTGATCGGCATCAACAAGGCCAAGGAATTCCTGATGCGCGGTACGCTTTTGAGCGGCAAGGAGGCCGAGCGGATTGGTCTGGTCAACCACGTAGCGCCTCGTGCCGAGGTGCTCAAGAAAGCCCGCGAAATCGCAGTCGAACTCGCCAACGGCCCAACCTGGGCCATCCGCTGGACCAAGCTGTCGATAAACCAGATCCTGAAGGATCGCATCAACATGATGCTGGAGGCGTCGATGGCGCTCGAGCAGGTGACATTCGCGACCGCCGATCACAAGGAAGCGACGATGTCTTTCAAGGAGAAGCGCAAGCCGAGGTTCGGCCAGGCGTAGGTCTTCAGATGGCTGATAGCGGCGTCTCAGATGACCTCGGGTCCCTGCTGCGGGAATCATTGCGGGGTTTTCTTGCCGCACAATGGAAGGGAAAGACCGCGTCAGATCGCGCGCAGTCGGAACATGAGATCGCCTCGATCTGGACCCGTCTGGTTGGCCAGGGGATCGCGAGCCTTGGAAGCGATCTCGGCGAAGCGGGGCTGCGCGAGATCCTCATCGTCATGACGGAGTTCGGCCGCGCCGCCTGTCCGGCGCCGATGTGGTCGGCGGCGCTTTCCAATATGGCGCTGTCGGGCTGCCGGGCAGAAGCCGCGGTCGAACTGCTCGATGGGTTGCATGGTGGGACGGCGCGCGTGGCTTTCTCGTTCGGAGCGCTCGACCCCGACGTAAATGCAGGCACTATTCAGCTCTTGGACGGGCGCGTCAGCGGGCATCTGCGCTTCGTTGAGGCTGCCGGGAGTTGCACCCACCTCGTCGCCGCGATTGATCGTTCCGCCGTTGCCATCGTGCCGCTGGATGATGCCGGCGTTGAACGGGCCGCCACGCGCGCGATGGGTAACTGGGGTCTCTATCAGGTCCGTCTGAACGGGACACTGGCGCGTCGCATTGATCTGGCATCCGGCATTCTGGAAGATCTTCTTCCCCTAGCCAAGCTCGCGCTCGCCGGGCGGGCATACGGTGCGGCGCGAGCTGCCTTTGAGCTGGCGGTCGACTATGCCAAAGAGCGAAAGCAGTTTGGGCAGCCGATCGGGCGATTTCAGGCGATCCAGCACAAGCTCGCGGATTGCCTGATCGCGCTTGAAGGCGTACGGCTCACGCTGGATCATGCGGCGCGGTTGCACGACCGCGAGGACAAAGATTGGCGCTATTTCGCCAGTACCGCGGTGGCTTTCAGTGGCGATGCGCTCCGGTGCGTTTCGTTGGAAACCCAGCATACGTTGGGAGCCGTCGGTTACGCCGAGGAGCACCAGGCGCCGGATCATTTCAAACGCGTGCATCTTGATACGGTTGCATTGGGCGGTGCGCCGGAAGCACGGCGACAGGTAGCCTCGTTCCTGTTTGACCGGAGCAGTGCCGGTCTGCCGCAATATGATCTCGGGCCTGCCGCAAATCGCTTGCGCGACCAGACGCAAACATGGCTTGAGCAAAATTGGTCAGGCCAACGCAAGGCGGAATTCGACGCAAGGCCGTTCTCCAAGCGCGAGTTCGACGCCGATTTCGCGCACGATATCGGCAAGACCGGCTGGATCGGGCTCGGTTGGCCGCAAGAATTTGGTGGCCAGGCGCGCTCGCCGCTGGAGCAGATCGCCTTCATCGAGACCATGGAGCGCGGCGAGGCGCCACGGATTGGCGCTGCGATCCAGGCCAACGCGCTGATGATGTTCGGGACGCGGGTCCAACAGGAGCGATATTTGCCCGAGATCCTGCGCGGCGAAGCCATGTTCGGGATGGGTTACAGCGAGCCCGAAGCCGGATCGGATTTGGCTGCATTGCGCACTCGCGCGATCCGCGACGGCGACAGCTGGGTCATCAACGGACAGAAGATCTGGACCACGACCTGGTGGGGAAAATACATGTTCCTCGCCGCGCGAACCGACAAGGACGCCAAGCCGCCCCATGCGGGGATCAGCATGTTCATCGTTCCGATGGCGACAGACGGCATCACCATCCGGCCATCGACCACGATGTATGACGGCACCTTCGCCAACATTTTCTACGACAATGTCCGGATTCCTCTGGAAAACATCGTCGGCGAAGTCAATGGCGGCTGGAAAGTGCTCACCGGCGCGCTTGCCTATGAGCGGGGCCTGGTCGGCGGGGGGATCGTGCTCAAGGTCGCGCACGCCTTTGAACAGCTGCGTCAGCGTTTGGTGGCGAAGGAAAATGGCGCCTCTGGATACCTTGGCGACGACCCGATCGTCCGCGAAAGAATGGCAAAGTTGGCCAGCGAGATCGAAGTTGGCCGGCAGTTGATGGTGTATTGTGCCGAGCTTGCCTCTGACGGCATCACGCCTCCCGAATATGGCGCCATCAGCAAGGTGTTCTCCGGCGAACTGATGGAACGTTTCGGTGAGGCTGCGCTCGACATTCTCGGAATGCGCGCCACCCTTTCGGAACACATGCCAGATGCGCTCGACGGCGGGCGGTTCGAACAGAACCTCCGCCATTCTCTTATGTGGGTCATCTCGATCGGGACGAACGAGATTCAGCGGAGCCTGATCGCGCAACGGGGCCTTGGGCTGCCGAGATAGGAGCTTTGAAATGCAGGCACAGGAGGCGACGACGGCACCGCTGGAGGGTCTGCGCGTGCTCGATTTTTCGATCATGCTGGCCGGACCCTATTGCGCGCGGCTGCTCGCCGATGTCGGCGCCGAGGTCGTCAAGATCGAGCCGCCGGAAGGCGACGACATGCGCCTGCGCACGCCGCTGCGCGATGGCCACAGCGCCTATTTCGGGCAACTCAACGCGGGCAAGCGCAGCCTTGCGCTCGATCTGAAGAATCCTGAGGCAATCAAGCTGGTGTATCGGCTGGTAGCGGAGAGCGACATCATCGTCGAAAATTTCCGTCCGGGCGTGATGGACCGGCTTGGTCTCGGCTACGATGAACTGCGCAAGATTAATCCCCGCCTGATTTATTGCTCAATTTCCGGTTATGGCCAATCCGGTCCCGACGCGGGACGCGCGGCCTACGCGATGATCGTCCACGCCGAAAGCGGGTTCGACCATTCACTGATGCGCTATGCTGGCGACCGCAACCGGCCGGCGGCGGGTGCGATCTTCGTCGCCGACGTGCTCGGCGGTATCTTCGGTTACTCCGCGATTCAGACCGCGCTGGTGCAGCGTTCGCGCACCGGCAACGGCCAGCGTATCGACGTCGCCCTGATGGACTGCATGTTGAACCTGCTGGTCTATGAGCTACAGGAAGCGCAGTTTCCGATCCGCGCACCGCGTCCGACCTATGGCCCGGTGCGGACCAGAGACGGCGACATCCTGATCGCGCCCGTGACCGCGCGCAACTTCGCAGCCCTTTGCGAAGTCACCGGACAGAGCGAACTTGCCCATGATCCACGCTTCAATGCACTGCCGGCGCGAGGCGCAAACTGGACGGCGATGATGCAGGTCGTTGAGAAATGGACCGAGCAGCGCACCGCCGACGAGTGCCTCGCAGCGCTCGATGCCGCCGGCGTGCCCTGTGCGCGATACCGTGATCCCGGCGCAGCGTTGGCCGATCCGCATCTTCTGGCGCGCGGTTCATTCTCGGCTATCTCTGATGGCGCGGGTGAATTTATGGGCGTCAACGCGCCCTGGAAGATGTCGGGTGCGCAGACGTCGATCCGTCCCGAGATCCCCGGGGTCGGCGCTCATCGCAATGACGTGCTGTCGCGCGCGCTTGGCCTCTCAGCCGATGCAATTGCCGATCTCGCCAGGAGCGGGGTATTTGGAAGGCCAAAGGAGACGCGATAGGAGAAGCGCCGCGGGTCTTACTCGTCCGTGGCTTGAGGCGGATCAGGAGGCGAAGCTTTTGCGATCGCCAGCATGCATTTGAGGAAATGCGCGCGATCTTCTTTGGTGAGCGGCGCCAGCATCAGATCCTGTAGTTTTGCTGCGGCCGGAATTACCTTCAGAAGGGCAGCCTCGCCCTTTGCCGTGATCTGAACCTGGATCGATCGGCGGTCTTCGGCATTGTCTTTCTTGGAGATCAGCTTGCGCGCGATCATCCGTTTGAGCATCTCGCTCAGAGTGTTGCGGTCGGAGCTGATCCGTTCGGCCAGAACGGAAGGGGTGAGAGGACCATCCTGATACAGCGCCATCAGCACGCCGAACTGCCGCGGCGTAATGTCGTTCTGCCGCGTCAAATTTTGATAAAGCCCGTCGTACCGGGCGTCGAGCAGCCGCAGCAGGAAGCCGATGCCGGCTTCGAGCTGCCAGTTGCGTGCGACCTCGGCCGCCGAACCCGCTTTGCTTCCCTTGTCGGCTGGCATGCCACCCACCTGAAAACGTTGCCGCTAGCCGTTACCAGCTTGGTTCCCGGCTCTCAACCCCGCTGCCGACGCGCCGAAGCCAATCGGAATGGTGCGCTATCCGCTCTTGCAAGGCATTTGCGACTATAGTACGTATACGTATTAAATGGAGGGCGCCAATCGACGTTGCCCCGGGGAGGACATCTTGGACCTGCGCGAGCTGCTGTCGGTTCCTTACCTGCTCGAGGCCGAGGCCGTCGAAACGGAACCCGGCACATGGCTGCTGCGTCTTGCCTATCCCGAGCTGCCGGGATGCACCGCGGAGGGTCATTCGCTCGAAGACGTGCTGCGAGAGCTCGAACGGCGGCGGGTCGAGATCATCGTTAGTCTCGTGGAAGCGGGAAAACGGCCTCCCATTCCGCGCGAGCCGCTCGTCTCATCCGATCCGCTCTGGACCGCCCGCGATCTTGGATTGTCCGAGCGTATCGCGGCTGTGCTCGCAAGTTCGGCCAGCTAGCGCATGCAACGAATGCAGGATTGAATGGAGAACGCTCATGCTCTCGCACGAAGACAATGAAAGACTGGTGAGGGTCGGCAAGGGCACGCCGTTGGGAGAGCTGTTCCGCCTCTACTGGATCCCCTTTCTGCCTTCGAAAGATCTGGTGAAGGATGGCCAGCCCAGGCGCATCCGCCTGCTAGGAGAGGATCTCGTGGCCTTCCGGGATAGCGAGGGCCGGATCGGGTTGGTCGACCAGGCTTGCCCGCATCGTGGCGCGCCGCTGATCTTCGGCCGCAACGAAGATTGTGGCCTGCGCTGCGTTTATCACGGTTGGAAATTCGACATCACCGGTGCGGTGACGGACATGCCGGCCGAGCCGGCGCGCAGCCGGCTTAAGGAGCACGTCCGGATCAAAGCCTATCCGTGCCAGGAGAGGAACGGGATGATCTGGACCTATATGGGACCGGACGCGGCCAGCCCTCCACCCTTGCCAAATCTGGAATGGAATCTGGTGCCGGCGGAGCAGGTGCATGTGTCGGTTCGGGTTCAGGAATGCAACTGGCTGCAGGCGGTGGAGGGTGAGATCGACTCCGCCCATGCGCCATTGCTGCATGGCCGGCTCGACTCGCAAGGCACGACCAGTGCCTGGATCCAGAAGCGAGACCTTCGCCCGACGTTTGAATGTATCAAGCAAGACTTCGGCATGAGTATTGCGGCGCGCCGTAACTACGATGCCAATACGCTCTATTGGCGTGTCAACCAGTTTGTCCTGCCGTTTTACACGCTTGTTCCGCCGCTCTCTCCGTTTCCGGATTTGAGCGGTCACGCCTGGGTGCCGATCGATGACGAGAACACGCTCTGCATCATGTTTTCTTACCATCCATCGCAGCCGCTGCTGCCGAAGACGCGCCAAATCTTCGAAGAGGGCCACAATGGTCGCGAAAGCGGGCATGCCAGCCGTCACGCGCTGGTTCACCATCCCGTGACGGTGCCGTATGCGGGCTATTGGACGAAATACAACCCGCAGAACGGCTTTCAATTCGACTACGGGGCGCAGGAGACGACATGGTTCTCCGGCCTGCCGGGACTGTGGGTTCAAGACGGCGCCTGCCAAAGCGGCGTTTCGCCGATATTCGACCGCACAAAAGAAAACCTCTGCTCCAGCGACACCGGCATCGCGATGACGAGGCGCTTGTTGCTCGAGGCACTCGGAGCCTACCGCGACCATGGCACCAAGCCGAAGGGCGTGGCTGATCCTGATGTGTTCATGGTACGCGCGGTGTCGCTGCGCCTGCCGCCCGAGGACCGCTGGGCCGATGTTGGCGCGCCCTTCATGCGCGCAAAGCTTGGCGCCGATTTCGGGTACGAGCTGTGAACGTGGCCGAAAGGCTCATGCAGGTCCGCGTCAAGCGGATTAGCTATGAAGCGGAGAGCATCAATTCATATGAATTGGTGGCTCCGACAGGAGATGATTTGGTTGCATTCACCGCAGGAAGCCACATCGACCTGCATCTATCCAACGGCATGATCCGCAGCTATTCGCTGGTGAATGATCAATCCGAGCGAAATCGGTACGTCATTGCTGTCAACAAGGATGCCGCGAGTCGGGGCGGCTCCAGCAACATCCACGAGACCCTGCGGGCAGGGGACCTGATTACAGTCTCACATCCGAAGAACAATTTCGGTTTGGAGGAGAACGCAAGCCATTCGGTTCTTATCGCGGGCGGAATTGGAATTACGCCGCTCCTATCAATGATCCGCCGGCTGGGCGCGCTCGGTCGCTCCTGGGAGCTTCATTACGCAGCCAGATCGCGTTCAGCTGCGGCGTTCCTCGATGAGCTGAGTAATCTTGGATCCGACGCCGCGAAATTGCACCTGCATTTCGATCACGAGCATTCGGGCCGCATACTCGACCTCTCGACAATCGTCAAAAACGCACCAGGTCATGCCCACCTCTACTGCTGCGGTCCGGTGACCATGCTCGAAGCCTTTGAGGCGGCGACAGCCGATCGGCCAGCCGCACGCGTGCACGTTGAATATTTCAAGGCCAAGGAAAAGCCGGCCTTGGAAGGAGGCTTCGAGGTCAGGCTCGCGCGTAGCAACCAGACCGTCATGGTTGAGCCAGGCGGGACGATCCTGAACGCCCTGCTGGATGCCGGGATTACCGTGAACTATTCCTGCTCGGAAGGGGTCTGCGGCACCTGCGAGACGCGGGTCATCGCGGGAATACCGGATCATCGCGACCTTTTCCTCGGCAAGGAGGAGCAGGCGGCTAACAACACCATGATGATCTGCTGCTCCGGCTCGAAATCGAGCACGCTCGTTCTGGATCTTTGATGCTATCAATCGAGAGGCACTACATATGAAAAGGCTGTCGCGACTCCTCGGAATACCGCTTCTCGCACTTGCCGCATTCTGCCCCGCGTTCGCCGAGACGCCGCGATCGATCAAGATCGGCGTGCTCAATGACGCCTCAGGACCGTACTCCGACAATGCCGGCGAAGGCTCCGTCACGGCGGCCAAGATGGCAGCAGAAGACTTCATGCAGACGCATCCCGACTTTAAGGTCGAGATTATCTCGGCAGATCATCAGAACAAGGCTGGCGTTGGTGTCGCGATCGCGCGCCGTTGGATCGAACAGGAGCATGTCGATGCGATTGCGGACGTCCCGAACTCCGCCGTAGGTCTGGCCGTGAACGAGGTGGTACGCAGCAGCAAGGCGGCGCTGATCGCCTCGAGCGCCGCTTCGTCCGATCTCACCGGCAAACACTGCTCTCCCAACACAATTCAGTGGACGTTCGATACTTGGGCCGCGTTCCATGCGATCGGCGACTATCTCGTCCATCATGGCGGCAAAAAATGGTACTTCATCGCGACCGACAACGCGCTCGGTAAATCCATGGTTCGCGATGGTATTGCGATCATCA
>JAJYAH010000221.1 GCA_021779635.1 Pseudomonadota bacterium
GCGCGTTGCCGCGCTGCAGGCAAAGGCGCACCTGGGCGATGCCGGACGCGAAATCGCCCGGCTTGCGACCGAGATTCATGGCGGCATGGGATTTACGGACCTGCTCGGCCTTCATTACTGGTTCAAGCGCATTGCGTTCAACCGGCAGCTTCTTGGGGCTCCCGAGCGCTGCAGGCACGAGGCCGCCGTCGCGCAAGAATGGGCGAGTTGAAGCGTCCTCTAGTGGCACGAATGTTCAGTAGTGGCAAGAATGGTCAGCGAACATAATCCCATAGAACACTTAGTCGTAATCGAACGTCCGACGTCGATCTGCAGAATATTCGATACGCTGTGGCAGCAGCGGGTCACGGGAGCTTTCGGCGCGCGTCCGAAGTATTGTTGCTTCGGCAATCCACGCTTAGCCGTTGCATTAGCCAGCTCGAACATTCACTCGGTATGACCGTCTTCGAGCGATCCAGCGGCGGGGTGCGAGCAACGATGGCTGGACGAGATTTTCTCCGAACTGCTCGATCAATCCTGGAACAGATGGATTCGCTGGCGAAGAGCACGCACCACGTCGGCCGTGGCGAAGCGGGACGGCTGTCCCTTGGCTTCTATACATCGATTTCCACCGGGAATCTGCGGACAACGCTCGTGGATTTCCAGAATCGGTCGCATCGAAATTTGCCGGTTCGAGCAATACTCTGCCTTGTCTGGAGCGCCGTGACTCGGCTGCTCACGGAGTAAGCCGCATCATCTTACAACCACACATTGTCTTAATGTTTTACACGATCCAACTCGGCGCAACTTAAGCATGATGGTGTCGCTTATATGGACAATACGAATTTTGCCGGCCTGCCCGTCGGGGGTCGACGCTTAACTGTTGTTTTCAGTCAACTTCAACACGCCGTCGCTGCAGCAGATTACGGGAGTTTTCGACAAGCCGCCCATGCTTTGTCGATAAAGCAATCGACACTCAGTCGTTCTATCCAGCTACTCGAGCACTCAATTGGCGTCGTCATCTTCGAGCGGTCAAGTGGTGGCGTTCGCGCAACGCCTGCAGGTTGTCACTTTCTGCGCATGACGCGCTCGATACTTGAACAGATCGAGGCGATGATCGCATCGACAAGAGCGAATGGATCTGGCGAATCCGGTCGTCTCATCATCGGTTTTTGTACTTCGCTGACGGCAGGAAATCTGCGCGCGACATTGCTCGACTTCAAGAAGCTATTCCCGCAGGTCGAACTTGTTACCGTCGAGAGATCGAGAACGCGGCTCGCAACCGCGCTTCGCAACGGTGTCATCGACGTGAGCATCATCACGGGCGACCCACAACTCCTCGATAGCAACACCACTTCGCTCTGGAGTGAACGAATTCTGGTTGTTCTGCCGAGTGATCATCTTCTGGCTGCGCGCGAAGTCATTTACTGGACAGATTTGCGGGATCAGACTGTTCTGCTCAGCCATTACGATCCAGGACGCGAGCTAGAGGATCTCTTGAATGCAAAGCTGGTCTCCCCTGGTGATCGGCCCCGCATCGAACGTCATGACGTGAGTCGTGGTGTCATCAAAAGCTTGATCGCGGTGGGGTTTGGCATCAGTCTTGTACTGGAATCCGATATTGGCGCCAACTTTTCCGGTCTGGTCTATCGGGAGTTGCGCGACGGGACGGGGCCAAGCCGCATCGGCTTTTCGGCGGTCTGGCGGACCGACAACGAAAACCCTCCCCTCCAAAACTTCCTCAAAATGCTTTCCGAGCGCTATCACCTCGGTCCGGTGGCCCCGTGAGACGCCCTTCGTGATCTTGCAAAAGCGCGGTCAGTCGCCATGAAGCGCGCCAACATTGGCGCGATCAGCTTTGCTGGATCATGCGCAGACTGGCCGCTCTCGCGCGCGAGAATTTCGGCGTTATCCTGACTTTATGCACGTGTCTCAGGCATGTCATGCAAATCAGTCAGCAGGATTGGCGATGAGGTTCCTGCCAGGATGAGAATGCCGGAGGCTTGGAACGCAGGGAGGCCGTAGCCCGACCGGAGTTTCAAGCCTCCGGCTGCGTTTGCTTCTGAGCCCTTAGCTGGAGAGCGCGAACGGGAGGCCTCAACAAGGCCAGCAAGGAACTGCTCGTTACACCGACTGCCATTGGGAGGCATATCAGGAAGCTGGAGGCCTATCTGGGGGTGCCCCTTTTCGACCGACGCCCGGGACATCTCGCTGCCACAGACGCCGGCTTGCGATACGCAAGAGCCTTGCGGCGGTCTTTCACTGGAATTGCGAGAGCCACTTCTGAGGTTCGCGCGAGCTCCGGACGGCCGCACCTTGTCGTCCGCGCCTACACTACGTTTCTCGTACGATGGCTCATACCGCGGCTGGGGTCGTTTCAGAAGCAGCATCCGGAGATTGATCTGAGCGTCGACTCGGGATTCAGTGCAGCGGACCTTTCCAAAGGAGAGATCGATATAGCGATAAGATACGGTCGGGGAGCGTGGCTGAACCTGAAGGTTTTTCCGATCTTCGGCGACGAACTCGTTCCTTTCTGCTCTCCAGGCTTGGCTAGCGAGTTCGTGGGAAAACACCCGGCGGATTGGCCGAAGGAGTTTCCAATTATCGTGCACACCCGGCGCCCGGACGATTGGGACGACTGGTTTGCTGCTCAGGGTGTCAGCGATCTTCCCCGGCGCCGCATTGAATTCGAGGATCTCCTTCTTGCGTATCAGGCCGCCCATGACGGCCTGGGTGTTGCGATAACCCAGACCCGCTACATCGCTACCGACGTCGCAAAGGGCGCGCTGACGCCCGTCTCGTCCAACCTGCTTCGACGTACCCTGGGATATTACGCGGTCTGTCCGATAGAGGTTGCCGAGAACGAGTCGGCGATGGCCTTCATCAAGTGGCTAATCGATGAGAGCGCCTCCTCAACCAGCACGCCGTGACTTCCGCGGCTTATGCAAGACCGACAGCCCGACGACGAGCCGGCCGCAATCGGCGGCTGGACTCCGGAGAACGCCCTCTAGATCGTACCCGCCGCTCGCAACGCGGCAATCCGGTCCGGTGAAAGACCGAGCCAGGATCGGTAGACGTCGGAGTTATCCGCTCCCAGCTTGTGACTTGGCTTTGGTACGATCGGTTCAGTGCCGTGGAAACGTAACGGGCTGTTCGGCAACACGACGCGCCCAAGTTCCGGATGATCGACCCATTCCAACATGCCGCGCTCCATCAAATGGCGATCGCTCATGACCTCGACGAGATCGCGAACCGGCGCGCACAAGAACCGGAACTTTCTGGCAAGGTCGAGCAGCTCCTGACGTGTTTTCGTCATGGTCCAGCCCTTGACGATCTCGTCGGCGGTCTGCATGTTCTCGACGCGTCTCGCATTATTTTCGAACCGCGGGTCGGACAGGATATCGTCGGCGGCAAAAGCCTTGCACAAGGCAAGCCAGTGGTTCTCAGCCATACAAATGATGGCAACGTAGCCATCACGGCACGGGTAGACGTTGTAGGGAGAGATCGATAGGCCCCCGTGACGATTGCCAGTCCTGCCTGCGGTTGCTCCGGGATTATTGTGCATCAGCCCCAAATTCGACGCCATCGTCGGTACCACGGCATCCTGCATCGCGACCTCGACAAGCCGTCCCCGTCCGATCTTCCCTCGCTCATAAAGCGCGGTCATGACGGCGCCGTACAGGTGGACGCCGCTGATGAAATCCACAAATGCAGGTCCTGCCTTGAGGGGAGGACCATCAGGCTCCCCCGTCACGCTCATCACGCCGGACATGGCCTGCACGGTCAAATCCATCGCAAGGGTATCGCGATCTGGCCCGGAAAGGCCGTAACCCGTGCCGGACGCATAGATGAGACGAGGGTTTGTGGCGTGCAGGACTTCCCATCCTACGCCCAGCCTATCCATAACCCCGGGCGCGAAATTCTCGACCAGGATGTCGGCGCGCTTCACCATCTCGATCAGCAGCGCACGTCCATCCTCGTCCTTGAGATTCAATGTGACGCTCTGCTTGTTGGCGTTGAGCATGCAGAACGGAAATGTCGCGCTCTTGCCGACATCGGCGCGGCGCCGGGCCGGCTCACCTTGAAGAGGCTCGACTTTAATTACATCCGCCCCCGCCTTGGCCATCAGAAACGTCGCGTACGGACCAAGGTAAACCTGACTGAGGTCAAGCACCTTTATTCCCGCAAGTGGTCCGTTGCCGCAATTCCGAGTTGGCGAATCTGAGCTCAAGGCGCTATTCCTCGTCTACGGGCGTGAACCGAGGCACGCAGGTGCTGCCCTCGGACTCGATCTTCAAACACAACCGCTGATCTATTTTCAGTCTCTCTGGATCACCGACACCGACGACATTGCTTGTCATACGCGGCCCCTCGTCCAGTTCGACCACTGCAACGGTGTAGGGCAACCTAGCTGCGAAACTTTCATGGTAAGCATGATGATAGACAACCCAGCTGATCAGGCGCGCTTTCCCGCTGGCAGGTGTCCATTCCCAATCGGCCTGCAAGCAACTTGGACACTGCGACCGCGCCGGGAGCCACGCATGTCCACAGCTGCGGCAACGCTGATAGCTTAAACGTCCATTGGCCAAGGATTGCCAATACGGCGTATTCAACGGGTTGATATCGACGAACGTCGGCATGGCAAGTCCTGACTTAGTCATTGCCCGAGAATCAGCGTCGCATGACTATGCATGATGCCCCCCTGATTGCTGACAAGGCATGTCTTGGCGTTTTTGACCTGCAGGTTCGCTTCGTTCCGCATCTGCCGGACACCTTCGATAATCATTTGCATTCCGGGCATTCCAGTTTCCGAAAGCAGGCCACCTGACGTATTCATTGGCAGTCCACCACCAATCTCGATGCGACCGCCCTCCACGAACTTACCCCCCTCGCCCTTCCTGCAGAAACCGTAGTCTTCGAGCGTCATCAAGGGGGTGATCGTGAAGCAATCATAGATCTGGGCCACGTCGATCTGCTTCGGCGTCAACCCGGCCATCTTGAAGGCAGTCGCACCCGAAACTGAGGCCTGTGTCGTAGTCAGGTCCGGACGCATCGCGACGTCCCACGACGTATGTCCCTGCCCGAAGCCGAGAATCGGCACGGGAGCGCGAACCTTGAGTTGACGCGCACGCTCGGCGCTCATCACTACAACTGCGGCTCCGCCGTCGCTAACAAGCGCGCAATCGTCGCGGCGGAACGGCGCGACCAGCGGCCCGGCAGCCAGGTAATTTTCGAGCGTCAGCGGCTTGCGCAACTGCGCGTTCGGATTGGCCGCGCCGTGCTTCCTGCAGGCGACAGCAATCGCGCCCAGTTGTTCGGCCGAGGTGCCATACTGTCCCATATGGCGCCGTGCGATCATCGCGTAACCGGCCGCTGTGCCAAATGCACCGAAGATGGCGTCGTCGCCGCGCGGCCGTGCATACGCGGCACGGCTACCTGTCTTTGGGTTGTCTGCGAAGGAAACGACTGCGATCTCGCACTGGCCGTGTTCGATGGCCATGACTGCAAAGGAGATCATGCTGACGTTGGCGGCGCCGGCCTGATCCAATACGCCGCCGATGCGAGGCTGAACTCCCAGCGCTTCGGCGAGCTTGTGACCATAGATCGATTCGAATCCTGATGTTGGATACTTTACGAATAGAGCATCGACTGTGCCCTTCTCCACGCCGGCGTCGGCAAGCGCATGGCGAACAGCCTCAACGTTGAGTGAAATCGTCGAACGGCCAGGCAAGCTCCCGAACTTCGTTTGGCCGACCCCCGCAATGACGTATTTACCGCGCATGTTCAGGCTCCGCGGAAATCAGGGCTACGCTTTTCCGCAAACGCCTTTGGCCCTTCGCTGGCGTCGGCGGTTTCGCGAAGCAGACGTGCAATCAGTTGCTCCATGCGCAGCCCCGTCGCAAGATCAACGTCGCGGCTACGTATTGCGAGCTCTTTCGAGGCTTGGACGGCAAGAGGTGCATTGGCCGCGATCCGCCGCGCATACTCCATCACTGTTGGCATGAGCTCCGCGCGCGGGACAACCTTGTTGATCAGTCCCCAACGAGCCGCGGCGTCGGCGTCAATCGCCTCCCCCGTCAGTAACATCTCCATCGCAATGGGATAGGGGAGCTGCGAAATCACGCGCTGCGTGCCGCCATTGGCTGCGATGATTCCGCGCTTGACTTCCGATAAGCCGAACGTCGCGCCTTCAACGGCGATACGAATGTCGGTTGCAAGCAGCAACGTTACGCCGCCGCCCAGACAGATGCCGTTCACGGCAGCAATGACTGGCTTCCAGACTTCGAGGCCACGATTCAAGAGCTGGTCGCGCTGCGTCAACCAAACATCCGACCAGTGGCTCTCGCGCGTCAGGTAACTCTTGATGTCGGCGCCGGCCGTAAACGCCCGATCGCCGGCACCGGTGACCACCGCTACGCGAATATCCGGGTTTTCACGCACTTCGATCCAGGCCCGCGACAGCGCCGCATAATGCTCGGCATCCATCGCATTCATCCGTTCGGGACGATTGATGGTAATCGTCGCAACGGCACTGTCGATCTTGAAATCAATCGACATTATGCCCGCCCTCCGAGAAGATGACGCGCCACGACCATGCGCTGCACTTCCGACGGCCCCTCTCCGATCCGTTTGATGCGCAGTTCACGGTACCACCGCTCCAGCGGCAGTTCCCGCGAGACGCCGAGGCCTCCGAGGATCTGGATGCAGCGATCAACTACACGACCGGCCGTTTCCGTCGCGACGACTTTAGCTATCGACGATTCAATCTTGGGGCTCTGTCCGCGATCCGCGACCCACGCCGCCTGATAGACAAGAAGCCGCGCGGCGCGCAGTTCGATTTCGCTATCGGCGAGCATCCATTGAATGGATTGCTTTTCGGCAAGGCGCGACCCAAAGGCCTCGCGCTGCTGCGCCCAGTTGATGGCGATTTCGAGCGCTGACTGTGCGATGCCCAAGGTGCCCGCTGCGTAGGGGATGCGCCCTTCGACCAGCCACTTCTCGGCAATCCTGAAGCCTTCTCCCTCCTCGCCCAAACGGTTCTCGGCCGGCACTTCGACGTTGTCGAAATGAAGCTCGTAAGGAAACCAAGCCCTGATCACGGGTATCGGTTTTGTGGAAAGACCCTTGCTGTTACCGTCGACAATGAAGCAGGTAATGCCGCCCCGGCTCTTTTGGTCGCCGGTACGCGCGAATACGATGCCCCAGGCGGCACCTTCCGCAGCGGTGATCCACATCTTTGTTCCGTTCAGAACGTAATGATCGCCCTTTCGCGCCGCGCGGCAGCGAATGGAGCGTGCGGGATCGGAGCCGCCGGAGGCCTCGCTGATCGCGACGAATGTCTTCTTGCCGGTCTCGACCGTCGGGAGCCCATATTTTTCGATTTGCTGTGGCGTACCTTGCCAGATGACATTTGGTGGATCGGCGCCGAATGCGCCCAGAGCGGGGATGTAGGCCCCCATCCGGCAGCGCGACGATTCTTCGGTGAGCACGGCCTGCCCCAGCAGGCTTAGTCCGGCGCCGCCGAATTTTTCGGGCGTCCGATAGCACCACAGGCCCATTGCTTTCGCCTTCTCTTGAAGGGGGAGCTGCTTGTCGCGAGGTACCGAGTAGGCGTCGTATTCGAGAGTATCCTCGACCGCCTTGACGTCAGTCGCCATGAAGCGTCGAACGGATTCACGAACTTGCTTGAGCTCGTGGGGAAGATCCCACGATCCGTCCGGATTTTCAGCGGAGGCCGCTTGCATCGTCTATAATCTCCTTACAATACACAGTTCTGGTATTTAGAACGATGTTCCTATATATCGTCACAAACGGACGGCCTTTGTCAAGCGTACCGATTCAGGGTTATCCATTGAGCCGTCGCGGAACCGCTATGCATGAGCGTGAAATCGATATCGGCTGAGGCGTTGGTGGGAAATTTGATGGTGAAAAAGTCCAAACGAAGGGTCGTTGAGGCCCACGATCCGAAGCCCGCGGCCGAAGCGCGGCTCGACACCACCGTCGTGAAAGCACTCGCGGTTCTTGAGATGTTGGCTAATTCGGACGTGCCGCTCGGGGTTTCCGCCATCGGTCATGCGCTTAATCTGCAGAAGAGCAACGTCCATCGTTTGCTGCAAACGCTGTCCGAACTAGGCTACGTACAAAAGCACATAGATTCGAGTCGCTACTCGCTAACGCTTAAGCCTTGGGAACTGGGAATGCGCGTGATGGGTCGCAGTCAATTGCGCCGCGCCGCGGCCCCTTTCATGCGGGCTCTCAATCAAGAATGCCAAGAGACTGTGTACCTTTCCGTGCTCAGCGGAACGGAAATACTCTATCTCGACAGAATTGACGCTGCTTATCCGCTACGCCCGACAGTCCGCCCCGGGGAGCGAGTACCTGCGGTATTTCCTGCGTCAGGGAAACTGTTGCTTGCGCACCAACCGAACGCCGAAATGCTTGTTCGTAAGATTGTTGCCACTTTCCCCAGCGCTGCAGCGCTCGATGTTGGCGGAATCATGCGTGAGCTTGAATCAATTCGTCGCCAAGGCTTTTCGACCTCGATGAGCGGCTGGCAGCCGCGCGTAAATTCGGTCGCAGCGATCATTCCTAATGGATCAGGAACACCGTTCGCGGCAGTCGGCGTTGCTGGGCCTTCCGAACGCCTGCCCCAAGACAAGCTCGAGTCTCTGGCGCCCGCAGTGCTCAACGCAGCGGCGCAAATTTCCGAAACGCTCGGAAGCGTGGATAGTTCGCTGTGAGCTCTTGCCGCAAGGCGGCAACGGTCACGGCAGAAGCCAATCACCCCGCCCAAGCAGAGATCTAAACCCTGCGGTACGCCCCGACGACCATATCGTGTGATCGTGGCACCGTCGGCTCCTTTGTGCGATCCGCACGCATGCCAATCCGTCACCGATACTTATATTAGATCCGACAACCCCGCCAGACACCAGCTTGACTCACTCACTTCGCTCTGCATATTATTTGGTACAGTGTTCTGAATATTGGAACATCGATCTGACGCGTCGGAAATAGACTGTCGAACCTTAAACATTTGATGGATGCATCAGCATCGCGACAACGAGCGCCTCAAAGGCAACGATTCCCAACCAACAACATCAAAGTCCCGGGTGAAGAAATGTTCAAACAGCGGAA
>JAJYAH010000222.1 GCA_021779635.1 Pseudomonadota bacterium
ACAAGAAGCCGTAGACCTTGCAGGACCTAGCCGCGCTGCCGCAACGCTCGATGGTCATCAAGCACATTTGCGTCGAAGGCTGGGATTATATAGGGCAATGGTCAGGAGTGCCGCTGCGCGATTTCCTGGTTCGGGTAGGTGCCGATCTGCGGAGCAAATACGTCGCCTTCAAGACAGCCGACGATTACCCCAGCAGCATCGACATGGCGACGGCGCTGCACCCGCAGACCATCCTCGCCCTCGATTACGCCAATGAGCCGCTCGCGGACCCATTTGGATTTCCCTTGCGGCTGAGAATGTCGACGAAGTTGGGGTACAAAAATCCGAAATGGGTGACGGCGATCGAGGTCACCGACGCGTACCCCGGCGGCTACTGGGAGTCGCGTGGGTTTCCGTGGTTTGCGGGGATCTGAGCGAGATGAGGCGTCTACTTGTCCATCCGCAGAAACGAAGCCGTGCAGACGCCGCGAAGTCCTGTCTGTCGACAACGTTGTTCCTCTTGCTGCTGTCCAATGAATTTGCCCTGGCGCAAAGCTCGGCGCCGGGGGGCATGCCGCCGCCCGATGGCATGTCGCTGGCCCAATCCGCAGCCATGCGCTTCCCGCAGCCGGTACGCGTGGGTGATCTTCTGCAAAGGAGCGTCCAGCAACCGCGCGTGACGCAAGATTGGTTGGGTGAGGTCGAACAGGTCGTACGCGACGCGAACGGGACGGTGCGAGTCATCATAAAATATGGTGGCTTTCTTGGCTTTGGCTCACGGCTGATCGCCGTTCCGGCTGACGCGATGGTGCTGCTCGGGCCGGTCATGGAGGTTGTCGCCTACACGCCAGCCCAACTCAGCGAATTCCCCACTTATGCAGGAGGCGAGACGCCGCTTGCCCCAGACAATGTCATCAAGATCGGCTTAGCGAAGCCGTCGCATTGAAGCATCGCAAAGCCGTCACGCACATCATCTGAGCGGCCGCGGCGAGAAACTCAGCCGCTCTTCTCTGCGAACGCCTGCCGCGCGACCGCCGTATAGGTTTCTAGGAAAATTGTCCGCATGACCGCTCCGCCTCCTAAGCTGCTGCAAACTGCGGAAGGTCGCCGTTTGTTGGATATGAAAGCTGGCGCGCCGTGGCGTCGCTGGGGTCCATACCTAAGCGAACGCCAATGGGGCACAGTTCGTGAGGACTACAGTACCGATGGCGACGCTTGGGGCCACTTCCCGTTCGACCATGCCCTGAGCCGCGCCTATCGCTGGGGTGAGGACGGCATCGCTGGTTTTTGTGATCAGTCCATGCGGTGGTGCCTCGCTCTGGCGCTTTGGAACGGCAAAGATCCGTTTTTAAAGGAGCGGCTGTTTGGGCTCTCGAACGCTGAGGGCAACCATGGTGAGGACGTCAAGGAGGTCTACCACTACCTCGACGCTGTTCCCAGCCACGCGTATCAACGTATGGTCTACCGCTACCCCTTGGCGGAGTTCCCCTATGCGGAGTTGCGTCGGCGCAACGCAGCGCGCAGTCGCGACGATCCGGAATTCGAGCTTAAGGATACAGGCGTTCTAGAAGGCGACCGCTTTGTGGACGTCACGGTCGAGTATGCCAAGGCTGCGCCCGAAGACATCCTGATGGTTGTCTCCGTCAATAATGCTTCGGCAAGCCCGGCGACTCTGCACGTCCTCCCGCATCTCTGGGCGCGCAACAGTTGGTCTTGGGTGGAGGGCGAGAGCCGCAGCCGCATCGTCGCGCTGCCCTCGGGCGACCTGATCGCCCGCCGCCTCAAGCTGAAGGACCGGCGGCTGAGCCACGACAGCGACGCGGAAGTTTTGTTTTGCGAGAACGACACCAACCTCCCGCGACTCTTCGGCGCGAGCGCCGAAGGTCCTTTTAAGGACGGGATTAACGATTTCATCGTGAAGGGCGACCGCGCCGCGGTTTGCCGGGCCGGCGAGGGCAGCAAGGCCGCTGTTCACGCCGTCTGGACCCTGAAGCCGGGGGAGACGCGCAGGCTGCGGCTCCGGTTCCGGATCGACGGCGTCTCCCCTGAGCCGTTCGAAGGGTTCGACGCGCTCATGGACCTCAGACGCGCCGAATCCGACGAATTCTACGCCGCGTTGCAGGTCAACATCGCAGATGCGGATGTCCGCGAGGTGCAGCGCAGCGCGCTCGCCGGCATGCTGTGGTCGAAACAGTTCTACTATTTCGACGTGCCCATGTGGCTGGCGGGTGATCCCGCTCAACCCAAACCGCCGTCCGAGCGAATCAAGGGACGCAACGCGGAATGGGAGCACCTCAACAACGCCGATATCATCGCGATGCCGGACAAGTGGGAGTACCCCTGGTACGCGGCGTGGGACCTCGGTTTCCATTGCGTGACGCTGGCGATGATCGACCCGGAATTCGCGAAGGAGCAGCTCGTCCTGCTGACCCGGGAATGGTTCATGCATCCAAACGGGCAATTGCCAGCGTATGAATGGAATTTCGGCGATGTCAATCCGCCGGTTCACGCCTGGGCGGCCTTGCGCGTTTACGAGAGGGACAAAGTGCTGACCGGCGTGGCGGACCTGACTTTCCTCGAACGGGTCCTGCACAAGCTTCTTCTGAATTTCACATGGTGGGTGAACCGTAAAGACGAAGGTGGGCGCAACATATTCCAGGGCGGATTTCTCGGCCTCGACAACATTAGCCCGTTCGACCGCTCCATGATGCTTCCCGACGGCAGCCGGATCGATCAGGCGGACGGGACCGCTTGGATGGCGATGTATTGCCTGAATCTGATGCGCATCGCCATCGAGCTTGCGTTTACCAAACCGGTCTACGAGGACATCGCCACAAAGTTCTTCGAGCACTTTCTCAGCATCGCCAACGCGATGGCGAATACCGCCGGCGGCGGCATGGGGCTATGGGACGAAGAAGACGGCTTTTTCTTCGACAGTCTCAAATCAAGCCTCGATCCGAATCCGGCTCCGGTTCGCTTACGCTCGCTCGTCGGTCTCATCCCGATCCTGGCGCTCGAGGTTCTCGATCCAATGGTGTTCGAGAAGCTGCCCGGCTTCACACTCCGCCTGCGCTGGTTTCTCAAGCACCGGCCGCAACTCGCGAGCCTCGTTTCGCGCTGGGACGAGGGCGGCATGGAGGAGCGGCACCTACTTTCGCTTCTGACCGGACATCGGCTGAAAGCGCTGCTCAGACGCATGCTCGACGAAGACGAGTTTCTATCGGACTTCGGCGTCAGATCCCTTTCGCGCGCGCACAGGGATACGCCGTATGTCCTCGCGCACGGCGAGCTGCGGCTCGAAGTGGCTTATAGTCCCGCCGAGTCCAACTCCGGCCTCTTTGGCGGCAATTCCAACTGGCGCGGGCCGGTGTGGATGCCCATCAACTACATGCTGATCGATGCGCTGCGCAGCTTTCACAGCTACTACGGGCCGGAGTTCCGCGTGGAGTGCCCTGTCGGGTCCGGCGTCGAGTGCGACCTGCGGGAGGTTGCCGACGAGTTGTCGCGTCGGTTGGCGCGCCTTTTCCTTCCCAATGCGCGAGGAGAACGGCCGTCCACCGAAGGCGCCGCGACCGTCGCGGGAGCGCCGCTTTTCCATGAGTACTTCCACGGCGACACCGGCCGCGGGCTGGGCGCCTCTCACCAGACGGGTTGGACCGGCCTCATCGCCAATATTCTCGAAGCGCAGCAGACATCGAGGTAGTCATGAGCACAGACGTCACAACGACAACTCGCCGCGAAACCTGCGCCATTGCCGTCATGGCGAAAGCTTCAGAGCCGGGGCGAACGAAGACGCGGCTGACGCCGCCGCTGACATCCGCCGAGGCGGCCGCGCTGAACACGGCGTTCTTGCGGGACGTAACCGCCAAGTTGATGCGCGTGGGAGACGAGACGCCCATCGCGCCCTATGTCGCTTTCGGGCCTCCTCGATCGGAACCGTTCTTCCGCGCCATTCTTGCAGAGGGTCCCGAGTTGATTGAAGTCTGGCGGCCAAATTTTGGCGAATGCCTTTGGCTTGCGACGACCTCAATGCTGGAGGCTGGCCATACGGCCGCGTGTGTGCTGAACTCCGACAGCCCGACGCTGCCTACCGCCTATCTGGTCGAGGCCGCGCAGTGGCTGGCGCGGCCGGGAGACCGCGCGGTCCTCGGACCCTCCACGGACGGCGGCTATTACATTCTGGGACTGAAGCAAGCGCACAGGAGGATGTTCGCCGACATCGATTGGAGCACCGAGCGCGTCGCCGAGCAAACGCGCGTCCGGGCGCGCGAGATCGGGTTGGAGGTGCACGAACTACCCCTGTGGTACGACGTCGACGACGCCGACAGCTTGCGCACCGTAGTCGCGGACCTGCGGCTCGGCGTGGCGCCGGCCGATGCGAACCCCGCGGCCTCTCGCGCCGATGCTACGGCTGAACTCCTCCGCCGGCTCGATCGGGAAAACGGGCTTTTCCGCCGGCTGGAAATCGATGCGGCGGTGTCTTCGGCCGGATTGCAAGGCGCCTTGATTTGAGCACGACCGTAGATACGCAATCGCAGACGCGGGGCGCCCCGCCCTGGTTCGCTTCGCTCGAGCGGGCGACCTGGACACTCCCCGCGCTGGGGTTTGCGTCTATTGTATTTCAGGCAGCCGGCGCCGCGGCGCAGATCAATGACGCGGTGCGCGTCAACATCGCGTTGATCCTCGCGCAAGGCGTTGTATTCTTACTGGCTGTTTGGGCGGTGAGGCGCGGCGCACAGATCGGCCTCGGGTCTCTCCTCGTCGTCGCCGCGCTGCTGCGCGCCACGATCCTGTTTTTGCCGCCCTATCATTCGTCAGATATTTACCGCTACGTTTGGGACGGGCGGGTGCAAGGCGCGGGAATTAACCCTTACCTTTACATCCCGGACGCCCCCGCGCTTGCGGGCTTGCGCGATGCGAGCATATGGCCAAACATAAACCGCGCCGACTACGCGCCGACAATCTACCCGCCCGCGGCCCAGATGATCTTCTTCCTGATTACGCGGATTACCGCAGGCGTGATCGGGATGAAGACGGGCTGGCTCGCGTTTGAGTGCGTAACAGCGTGGGCCGTCGTCCGCCTGCTCGACCATTGTGGCTTACCGCGCGCTCGCCTGCTGATCTATGCGTGGAGTCCGCTCGTTGTTTGGGAAGTGGCTGGATCGGGTCATCTGGACGCGGCCATGGCGACGCTTTTCATGCTGGCTGTTCTCGCACGCGGGTGCGAACGGAGTGGGCTTGCGGGCGTGGCGCTAGGTCTCTCTGTGCTCGTCAAATTCTTTCCCATTGTGGCGCTGCCGGCCTTGTGGCGGCGATGGGACTGGAAACTGCCGGCTGCCTGCGCGGCCGTCATCGCCGCAGGGTACGCGCTCTACCTCGGGGCCGGACTGAAGGTGTTTGGGTTCCTGTCCGGCTATTCGCGGGAAGAGGGACTGCGCAGCGGCGACGGCTTTTGGTTCGCTCACATTTTCCAGCTTCTAACGGGGTTGACGCTTCCGCCGCTCCTCTACGTGGCCATAGTCGAGCTCCTTCTTGCAAGCCTCGCGCTTGTGGTCGTCAGGGCGCAAAATCGCGCCATGCCGGTCTCCGGCGCCTTGCTGCTCGCCGCCACTGGAATGATCGCCCTATCGCCAACCCACCCCTGGTATTTCGTGTGGCTGACGCCGCTGTTGTGTTTTGCGCCGAGTGTACCTGTGTTGTGGATCACGGTCGTCAGCCCGATTCTTTACTGGCCCAATCCCTACAGCGTGCATTGGAATGTCGATCTGCTTTATGGCGGGTTTTGCGTGCTGGCTGTCGCGCGCCTCGCTGTCCGCTGCTACGCACGCGATTCAGGAGATTTGCTTTGAAGCTCATGGAAAGTCCCGCTCTCGACCCTCGCCGATATCACGAGACCGCGCCGACGGCTCGCGCCGCGCACACGGAACGGCCGCCCGTATGTCTCTATCTGGAGGTGACGAACCGCTGCAATCTTCTCTGCACCACATGCCCGCGCACCTATGTTGAGCTGGAGCCGCCCGCGGACATGTCGTGGGAGCTCTTCACCCGCATCGTCGATCAGGCCCCGGACGCCAAGCGCGCAGTGTTGCACGGGGTCGGTGAGCCTATGCTGGTGAAAAACCTGCCGCAGATGGTTCGCTATCTGAAGGACCGAGGCGTCTACGTGCTCTTCAACACGAACGGCACTCTGCTCAATCGGAAGAACGGGCGGGCGCTGATTGACGCGGGGCTCGACGAATTGCGCGTCTCGCTCGATGCGTCGAACCGTGAAGCTTACCTCGCCATTCGCGGCAAAAACTACTTCGATCGCATTTTGCAAAACGTGCGGAACTTTCGCGCCTTGCAAGAAGCCGAAGGACACAGCAGCCCGCGCGTGTCGGCGTGGCTGACGGGGCTTAAAGAAACGTTGCCGGAACTACCCGAGTTCGTGCGCGTGGCCGCCTCGCTAAACGTAAAGGAAGTCTATTTGCAGCGACTCGTATATTTTGACGAAGCGATCGGCCATGCCGGGCCAGATCAGGCGCTTTACGATCGGATGTCGCGGGAGGAGGCGCTTTACCTCGAAGAGGCGGAGGCGACGGCCAGAGACCTGGGAATTGCTTTCTCGGCGTCCGGGGCGGCCAGCGAACCGGGAGTGAGCTTGAAGCGCAGCGACGACGTCAATCAATGGTCGCAGTGTCGGAGGCCCTGGACGGTCATGTATTTTACCGCCAACGGCCGCGCGCTGCCCTGCTGCATCGCGCCGTTCTCACAGCGCGGCTACGAGCATTATACGCTGGGAGATGCGACGCAGCAGACGCTCCAGGACATTTGGAACGGCATCGCCTACCGAGATTTCCGGAAAGTTTTACTGTCCGACAATCCGGCCGCCGCCTGTGCGGGCTGCGGCGTGCGCTGGAGCCTTTGAGTCATGTTGGCGGGACAACGAGTGGGGCTAGTTGTGCCGACCCTCAATGAAGGCGATTCCATCGCCGGGGCGCTCAGCTCTGTTCCGAGAGGCATCGTCGACCGGATCGTGGTAGCGGACGGCGGTAGCGTAGACGAGACCGTTGACAGGGCGCGGGCCGCCGGCGCCGAGGTGGTGCACGTAGGCCGCGGCTATGGCCGCGCATGCTGGGATGGCGCGCAGAAGGTTGCCAAGGATTGCTCCATCATCGCTTTCATGGACGGCGACGGAGCGGACCGGGTCGACCTGATTGGGGAGTTGGTCGGCCCGATCGCTCGGGGCGAACAGGATTTCGTGCTTGGCTCGCGAACGAGGGGGCAGCGGGAGCTGGGCAGCATGGGCGCACACCAAATCCTCGCCGGTCGCGTGGTGGGCTGGGTGCTCGCGCCATCGACGGGGGTCGTTTACACCGACATGAGCGCCTTCCGCGCCATTCGCCGAGAAGCGCTCCTGGCGCTCGGCATGCGCGAGATGACATTTGGGTGGAATGTTGAGATGCAGGTTCGGGGACCGCGTCAGGGCCTGCGAGTGCTGGAGGTGCCCGTACCATACAGCAATCGTCTCGGCGGCCGTTCAAAGGTTGCGGGATCGATCAAGGGCACATTGAAGGCGACGATTAATATCTGTTCGACGCTGATCAGGGTGTTATGCGAGCCTGCCATGCCAGGACTGATCGTGTCGAATAGCGAAAGTGACGAGGAGTCAACCCGTAGTGCTCAAGAGTTTTGATCGGCTCCATCGCGACGAAGAGTCGCCGCTATTGTCGCGCGACGACTTCGCCGCCCGCTCCGTCCTCGAGCCGCAGAACATGCTGCGAGAATCGCGCCGGCAGAAGGGCTTGCCGCGCGGCAGTGTGCCAGAAGTGTGCATCCTTGACCCGGACGCCGACATCGTGCGCTATGTGCGTTCAGTCAACGGCGCCACACCTTGTCCTACTTGGGCATGCTACCATACCGAGATGTGGGAGTGGCGCCATTGCGGCCGTCGTGTTGGCATAGTGGGAGGCGCCGTCGGCGGCTCTTTCGCCGTTTTGGTAGCCGAGCAGTTGATGGCTTCAGGTTGCGAGCTGCTGGTCAGCATAGCCTCAGCCGGAAAAATCTCTCCTGCTCTCGAACTGCCGGCCTACGTGTTGATTGAGCGCGCTTTACGCGATGAAGGGACGAGCCACCATTATCTGCCGATCTCATCGTTTGTCGAGGCTGATGAAAGACTGGTTGCTCGCGCGGAGGCCGCTATTCGGTCGAAAGGCTTTCACATCGTTCGCGGGACCACCTGGACCACGGATGCCCCGTTCAGGGAGACAGAGGCGATGATCGCCGCGCGCCAACGGCAGGGCGTCTTGACGGTTGAAATGGAGGCCGCATCCCTGCTCGCCTTTTCAAAAGCCCGTCATTTTCCCCTTGTTTGTGCAGCACACGTCACAAACCAACTTGGACGGCGCGAAGGAGATTTCGAAAAGGGCGAACTCAATGGCTCGTCCCAATCTCTCTCGCTCGCTTTGGCGGTCGCGGACGATTGGCGAGAAAATGCGGCCAGGGAAGGGGACGCCTGAGCTAGCGGGTTCGCTTGAGTTCGATTCAGTAGGGGATTCTTGTCTTGGGCGCAGCACCGCGATGCGCAGTTGCAGCCCATCGAAGGGCCGGCAGGGCCATTACGGCATCTAGGTGGTAACTGCTGGATAATTCGTACGCGTCCGCTCATGACCGCCTTCGCGAGGAAGCCTGGAACGGCTAAGGATGGCCGCCAAAGTAACTGAATCGGTTTGGGCGTCTGGGATTCCTAGTTTTGCCCCGGGGCGGTATGCTTTTGGGCATGATCGACACGCAAGCGATTCTTCGCCGTTGGAATGACGTTGGCTCGAAGCTCGATGAGCGGCGGCGCAGATTGTTTGCCGCTTGCGAGGTTCGCGCGGCCGGGCGGGGAGGCCTGGAGGCGGTTGCGAGGATTACGGGTTACGCGCGATCAACGCTGGGCCGTGGCTTGAGGCAACTCGATGCGGAGCCGTTCCCGACGGGTCGCGTTCGGCAGCCCGGCGGGGGTCGCCGAACTCTGGCGAGCGAGGACCCGACGCTGATTGAGGACTTAAGGCGCGTTTTGGAGCCAGCGACGCTTGGCGATCCCATTCGGCCGCTGTTATGGGTCTCCAAGAGCTACG
>JAJYAH010000223.1 GCA_021779635.1 Pseudomonadota bacterium
CGTCATCCGCCGCCATGGTCTGGCCGAGGCGGCAAATCTGAATTTGATCAATACGGAAATGGCGTCTCCGGATGCGGGCAAGCTCGCCCTCAACGCGGACACGGTCGATATCGCCGTTGTTGACTGGCTCTGGGTGGCGCGGGAGCGCGCGCTGGGGATGAAATTGCAGTTCTACCCCTATTCAACTGCCGCCGGCGCGATCATGACCAGGAACGACTCGGCGATTCGCAGCCTTCCGGATCTGAAGGGCCGCATCCTGTCGGTCGCCGGCGGTCCGCTCGACAAGAGCTGGCTGATCGTGCAGGCCGCGGCGACCCGCCACGGCATCGATCTCAGGCGCGAGACGACGCTGCAATACGGCGCGCCACCCTTGATCTACCAAAAACTCCTGCAGGGCGAAGCGGAAGCAAGCCTCAATTTCTGGAATTTCTGCGCGCAGCTGGAGAGCCACGGTTATCGCCGGCTGTTCGACGTGCGCGAGGCCGAGACCGAATTGGGACTGAGGGAACCGCTCTCGCTCACCGGGTATGTTTTCCCGGAGAGCTTCGCCACCGCCCACAAGGACACCATCGATCGCTTTTTGTCCGTCGTGCGACAGGCCAACGATATCCTGCTGGATTCGGACGAGGAATGGGATGCGTTGCGGCCATTAATGAACGCGGAAGACGACGCAACTTTCCTGGCGCTTCGCGAACGCACCAGACAGGGGATACCGCGCCGGCTGGTGGGTGCGGAGGAAACCGATGCACGGACATTGTTCGAGGCGCTGGTGAACACCGCCGAGCCCGGGCTTGTCGGCCCGGCCAGGGAACTTGACTCGGGCCTTTATTATCATCCGTTGCCCGGCGGAGAGTAGCCATGGCGAGGGTCTTGTCGCTCGCCGCTCTGCTGGCACTCTGGGCGCTGGCCGCCGCACTGGCGCATTCGCGGCTGCTGCCGGATCCGTGGAGTGTTGGTGCGGCGATCCTGGCCGATATCCGTTCCGGCGAACTGCCGTTCCAGATGGCGTGCACGCTGGCGCGGGTGCTGGCCGCCTTCTCCGTCGCCTTCTCCCTCGGCGTCGTCGCCGGCTATGCGATGGGGCGCTGGAAGACGGTGGACCGCTATGCCGATCCATGGCTGATCGTGCTGCTCAATCTTCCCGCGCTGGTCGTCATCATCTTTGCCTATGTCTGGATCGGTCTCAACGAGACCGCGGCGATCATCGCGGTGGCGCTGAACAAGCTGCCCAACGTCATCGTCGTCACGCGAGAGGGTGTCCGATCGCTCGATGCCGGTCTGGACGACATGTCCAGGGCGTTCAGGATGAACTGGCTCACCCGGATTCGGCATGTCGTCCTGCCCCAGCTTGCGCCCTATCTGGCCGCGGTATCGCGATCCAGCCTGTCGATCAGCTGGAAGATCGTGCTGGTCGTCGAACTGATCGGGCGCCCCAACGGCGTCGGGTTTGTGCTGGGGTCGGCGTTTTCGCTGTTCGATATGACCAAGATTCTAAGCTATGCGATCTCGTTCGTGGCACTTATGCTCGCGATCGAAACCCTGCTGGTGCAACCGCTTGAACGACGAACAAACCGATGGCGGCGCCGGCCCGCTTGAGCTTCGCATCGACGCCAAGACCTTTGTTTCGGCCGAGGGCACGCCCGTCGAGATTATCCGCGGACTGAACTTGCGGCTTGAAGCCGGCGGTTTTGGCGCGATGATCGGCCCGTCCGGCTGCGGCAAGACGACGATCCTGCACATCGCAGCCGGGCTGGATACCGATTTCACCGGCGAACGACGCGTTCCGGGCGCTCGCCTCGGAATCGTATTCCAGGAGCCGCGACTGTTGCCCTGGCGAACGGTTGCGGAAAATATCAGGCTTGTGCTTCCCGCCCATGAGTCGCTGGACGATCTGGCCGACCTGATTGGAACACTGGGACTTGGGTCGCATCTGGCGCATTACCCCGGCGAACTCTCGCTCGGCCTCGCCCGCCGCGTGGCCATCGCCAGGGCATTCGCGGTGCGCCCCGATTTTCTTTTGCTGGATGAGCCGTTCGTCTCGCTGGATGAAGCTGTGGCGGCCCGGCTGCGCGAGGAGGTCGCCGTGCTGACCGAGCGGCACAGGATGACGACGCTGCTGGTGACGCACGACCTTCGCGATGCGGTCCAGTTGGCGGATCGGTTGTACTTTCTGTCGGCGAGGCCGGCCAGTATTGTCAGGGAGATTGCGCTGCCGCCGCCGCGCGGAATGCGCAGCAAGCAGGTGATCGATCGGGTTCTTGAGGAATTGAGGACGTTGCCCGTGGGCCAGATTGCGACCTGACAGCGCGACTTAAGGGCGCGATCTGGAGCAGGATCGCTTTTGATTGAATAGGTCTGTCGGCGGGCACTTCACCTCTCCCTATGGGAGAGGGAGCGCGATTCCGTTGCCTCTGCGGATCAATCCAATCTTATCATGCTTTAGATTTTTTCACGCCAGTTTGGACTCAATCGCCAGCCGCACCAGTTCGGCCGAGGTACGCACGCCGAGTTTCTGCCGCATCAGCGAGGACGTGTTGGCGACCGTCTTATATGATGCATTGATCAGCCAGGCGATTTCCGAAAGGCTCTTGCCGGTCCCGAGCAGGCGCAGGATTTCGATTTCGCGCGATGTCAGCCGCGCCAGCCGGCTGGAGCCGAATGACGGCCCGGCGAAGGCGAGGCTTTGGGCGAGCGAGGCAGGCAGGAAGACATTGCCTTTGGCGACTTCGCGGATCGCAACGATCAGATCGTCGGGATCCCCCGATTTCGAGACATAGCCTTTGGCGCCGGCTTCGATGGCCCGTGCCGCGAACACCGGGTCGTCGTTCATGCTGAACATGATGATGCGGGCCGATGCATCGCGCCGCAGGATCCGCCGTACCAGTTCAAAGCCGGAAACGCTCGGCAGATTGATATCGATCAGACAGATATCGGGCGGCTCGGCGACGAAGGAAGCCTCTCCGCTCTCGGCATCCGCCGCCGTGGTGATGACAATGTCCGTGTCGCTCGCCAGCAATGCACGACAACCGGAAATGACGATCGGGTGATCGTCGACGATCAACACCCGCGTCGGTTTACCTTCCGGCAATGTCGTCGCGCCAATCGCCGGGGAAACGGGCCTCACCGGTGTGGCCGTTCTCTTCATCTCGAACCGTCCCTGTATCCCAAACCGTCGCTGTGCCACCGTATGCATACGTGGCGAAAATGCTGTAGCGTTCAATTAGATAGCCGCCATTTTTGTCTGTCAACGGCATCCTGGGCGGACGCGAGGCGGCAGCACTGCGGAACGGGGTCATGTGGCAAAAGCTCTCCTTGCGAATGCGCCTCATCGCGTTGTTCGCGCTGGTTCTGATTCTCGGCCTCGCCATTAATATCGGGCGGCTGCTGCTGGAGGCCGGGCCTCGCGTGCAGGCGGAGGACGAGAGCGTGATCCGGCTGGCGCGCGAATTCATCGAGGCGTCGGTCGGCGATCTCAAGGACAGCGCCGACCCCGAGGCCAAGCTGGCAACGATCGTCGATGGATTGCAGAGGCTGCGTCACGTCACGGTGACGCGCGGGAGCGAAGTGCCGGAAGCCGGGGAAGAATTGGCCGGGGCGACCGTGGCCGACCGGGGCGCCGATGCTCCACCGGCATGGTTCATCGCTCTGGTCCGCCCGGAGCAAGCGAGCGAAAGCGTGCCGATTGTCGTCCAGGGCAAATCGCTGGGTTCGCTGGTGATCGCATCGCATCCGACCGACGAGATCGCGGAAATCTGGGACGGCATTGTCACGCAGGTCGGGATCGGTTCGGCGCTCGCCGTCGCGCTGTTTCTGGTTACGATAGTCGTTGTGAGCCGGGCGCTGGCGCCCATTCAGTCGCTCGCGGACGCGATGGCAAGCATCGAGGCCGGCCGTTACGACACGCGCGTGCTGCCGACCGGTTCGGCGGAGATTGCCGACATCTGCGACAAGCTCAATCATCTGGCGAACGCACTCGGCAGCGCCGTCGCCGACAAGCAGCGTTTGGCTGAACGGGTGGTGTCGCTGCAGGATGTCGAGCGCAAGGAGATCGCCAGGGAATTGCACGACGAGTTTGGGCCTTATCTGTTTGCCTTGCGCGCGCACGCGACCTCGCTGATGCGGGTCGCCGATATCGCAAAACCCGATATCGATGGCGTCCGCAAGCATGGCAATGCGATGCTGGACCAGGTCAATGCCCTGCAGCAGTTCAACCGTCGCGTCCTCGAAAAGCTGCGGCCTGCCGGGTTGAGTGAATTGGGATTGAACGAGGCGCTCGGGGCGCTGGTGCGGCTATGGCGCGACGCCAATCCCGGCGTCGTCGTGGAAACCGGCGTCTCGGAATCGCTCGGCGACATGGGCGAGACCGCCGAATTGACGATCTACCGGGTCGTTCAGGAAGCCCTGACCAATGTTTTCCGCCATTCCGGCGCGACGCATGTCTCTGTGACGATCGAACCCGTGCCGGAATCGCCGGGCAACGGCTTGCAAGGCGGAGCGGCGCGCGTGCGGATTCAGGACAACGGCGAGGGTCTGCCATCCGATCACAAGTTCGGTCTCGGCCTGACCGGAATGCGCGAGCGGGTGATGGCGCTGGGTGGCACGATGACGGTGGCCTCGAGCGAGGGTGGGTTGACGGTCGAGGCTGTGGTTCCCCGCGGTGCCCCGCCGTAAGCCGGTTTTCCAGGACGCAGTCTCCCGATCGGGAATTTTTCCCGATCTCAAATCAAAAGAATCCCGAATGGGGATCACATTTTGGGGATGCTGACCGGGCATTTGAGCCTTAGCGTCGGGGCTGTCCGAAGGGCGGTGGATTTCAAGCCGCGCGCGGCCGGGGAGCGCGTTATGAAGTTGCGATGGGCATCGCTGGTTTCGACGACATCACTGGTTTCGGCGATGTGTCTGATGACGCCGGAATGCGTTCACGCCCAGGATGCGCCCGGCGCTGTTCAGGCCCTGCCGCCGATCGTGGTGCAGGGGACGAAGCCGGGCGTGAAGCGCGGCCGCGACGAACACGCGACCCGCGTGGTCCGCAGGCTGCCGGTGGTTCCGGTGTATTCGACGACGCCGCTGGCCAGCGGCAGCATCGATGCCGACAAGGTGCCGGCCGCGGTTACCACCGTCACTGCCGCCGATATCGCACGCACCCAGTCGCTGAACATCGCCGACGCCCTGGTGCAGAGCGTGCCGGGGATCATCGTGAACGAGGTCGCGGGCAATCCCTTCCAGCCTGACGTGCAATTTCGCGGCTTCGTCTCCTCTCCGGTGTCCGGTACCCCGCAGGGTCTCGCGGTCTACCAGAATGGCGTTCGCATCAACGAAGCCTTCGGCGACACCATGAACTGGGATCTGATCCCGACCGCGGCCATTCGATCGGTCGCCGTCGTCACCAACAATCCGGCATTCGGTCTCAACGCATTGGGCGGCGCGCTCAACATCCTGATGAAGGATGGCTTCAACTACCACGGCGCCGAGATCAATACGATGGCCGGCTCCTACGGGCGCATTCAAAGCTCGGGGCAATGGGGCAAACAGATCGATAATTTTGCGATCTACGGCGCGATCGAAGGGCTTCACGACGACGGCTTTCGCGAATTTTCGACATCGAACATTCGTCGATTCTACGGCGACGTCGGCTACAAGACCGACAGCAGCGAATTCCACATGAATATGGGGGCCGCGGACAACACGTTCGGTGCGGCTACGACTGTGCCGGCCGAACTGCTTCAGCAGAATTGGGGCGCTGTCTACACCACGCCGCAAACCTCGGAAAATCGCGTCGGCTATGTCAATCTGACCGGGAAGGTCGATGTCACGCCGACCTGGACCCTCGAAGGTATCGCGCATGCGCGGATTTTCGACCAGCAGACCCAGGACGGCAATCCGACCGGAACCCAGCCATGCGACGCCAATGCGATGCTGCTGTGTTTTGGCAACGGCAGCACACCGGCGAATGGCCTCAATGGTATGCAGCTTGCCAATCCATTCGATCCGAACGCCATCCTGGGAGAAATCGACCGAACGACGACACAGTCGACGACGACGGGCGCGTCCTTGCAGGCGACCAATACCGATCAATTGTTCGGGCACAACAATCATTTTGTGGTCGGAGGCAGCTTCGATTACAGCGTGACGCATTTCGCGGCCACGGCCGAACTGGGCACCATCAATCCAAACTTTGTCGTCGAAGGGAGCGGAATCTTCCTCGGTCAGTCCGGCAACCCGGTTTCGGATGGACCGGTCGGGCTCCGTACCGTCAACCAGTATAGCGGGCTTTATGCGCTCGACACCTTCGATGTCACAAATGCCTTCTCGATCACGGGCGGCGGCCGCTTCAACGTCGCCAACATAACCCTGCAAGATCAGCTCGGCAGCGCGCTGAACGGAAATGACACCTACACCCGGTTCAATCCAACCATCGGCGGCACCTATAAGATCAACTCCGGCGTGACGGCATATGCCGGCTATTCCGAGGCCAATCGTGCGCCGACCCCGCTGGAGCTCGGTTGCGCCGATCCTGCCCATCCCTGCATCCTCGCAACATTTCTCGTCTCCGACCCGCCGCTGCAGCAAGTGGTGTCCAAAACCGTCGAGGCCGGCCTGCGCGGCACGCACGACTTCGGCGCCGGCATCGGCACGCTCGGATGGAAGCTCGGCGCCTTCCGCACCACAAATTCGAATGACATCCTCTCGATCCCGGATCCGGTCCTGCAGGGATTCGGTTATTTCCAGAACGTCGGTTCGACGCGCCGCCAAGGCATCGAAGCCGAGGCCAACCTGGAGTCCGGCGCCTACGAACTCCATGCAAGCTATGCCTTTATCGATGCACGCTTCCTCGACTCCCTGATGCTCGGCTCCAATAGCCCGTTCGCCGACGCAAACGGAAATATCCAGGTGCTGCCGGGCGACCAGGTTCCCGCGATCCCGCGACACCGCGTCAAGCTGGGCTTCGACTATAACGTCACCGACGCATTCAAGGTCGGCGGGGATCTGTTGTATGTCAGCAGCCAGTATTTCGTGGGCGACGCATCCAATCAGGCGCCGCAGCTGCCTGGCTACGCGGTCGTCAACCTGCACGCGTCCTATCAAATCGACAAGACGTACCAAGTCTACATGCGCGCGGATAATATCTTCAACAATCACTACGCAAGCTACGGGGCATTCTTCGACACCGCCGCTGTCCCCAATTTCACCAATGGCGGCGCGCCGTTTACCGATCCGCGGTCGCTCAGCCCGGCGCGGCCGCTCGCGCTTTATGCCGGCCTGAAGGCGACATTCTAGAGACCCGGCGCTTGGCGCCAGGTCTCAGTTTCCGGGACCTTTCCGGCGCGCCAGAAAGCCGCGCGCCGGATCGTAGGCGGCGATCGCTCCGAGCAGAAACACCGTGGTGTAGCCGGCCACGACCAGCAACGATACCCAGGCGATCTTCGCATAGAAGGCGAAGCGAATGAGTTCGGTCGCGTGGGTAAAGGGATTGCACAGGCAGATGTAATAGAGCAGCGGGCTCGATTCCTGCACCCGCCACAGCGGATAAAGCGCCGACGAGGCAAAGAACATCGGGAAGATGACGAAATTCATGATGCCGGCGAAATTCTCAAGCTGCTTGATCAGCGACGAGATCAGCATCCCCAACGCGCCCAGCATGAATCCGCACAGCAACAGCGCCGGGATCAAGGTCAGGTAGCCGAGCGGCGGCGCTTCGATATCCCAGAACCAGGCGATCAGCAGAAAGGCGTAGACCTGAAGGATTGAGACCAGCGTGCCGGCCAGCAGTTTCGATGTCAGCAGCCACCAGCGCGGGAACGGGCTGACCAGCAGCGTCCGCATTCCGCCGGTTTCCCGGTCATAGACCATCGTCAGCGACGACTGCATGCCGTTGAAAAGCTGGATCATGGCGACCAGCCCGGGCGCGATATAGACCTCGTAAAGAACATAGGTTTCGTAAGGCGGAATGATCGAGACGCCGAGAACCTGCCGGAAGCCGGCGGCAAAGATAAACAGCCACACCAGCGGCCGCACGAGCGCGGAGACGAAGCGCTCGCGCTGATGGATGAAGCGCAAGGCTTCGCGCCAGACGATGCCCTGCATGCAGATCAGATATTGCGAAAGGGTGTGGCCGCGATCCGCCGTCACGTCGGTAGTTATGTCAGTGGTGGTTATGTCGGTCATGTGACAATTCCCGCCGCGTCGGCGCCGGCGCCCTGCGTCAATTTGGTGAATGCCGATGCCATGTTTGAAGCCGCCGAGGCGGCAATCACGTTCCTGACCGTATCCTTCGCGAGCACGCGGCCCTGGTGCAGAACCACGACGTTGTCGTCGTCTCCAACTTCATCGATCAGGTGCGTTGCCCAGAGCACGCCGATGCTCTCCGCGGTCAGGAGCCGCCGAACGTGCCCGAGAATGTCGGCACGCGATTTGATATCGAGGCCCACCGTCGGCTCGTCGAGCAGCAGAAGCTTTGGGCGATGCAACAGCGCCCTTGCGATTTCGACGCGCCGCATCTGGCCGCCCGACAGCGTGTTGACCCGATCGCGACGCCGGTCGGTCATCGCCACCAGGTCCAGAACACGGGCGATCTCCAGATCCGCCTGCTTGCGGCCGATGCCGTGCAGCGCGGCATGGTACTTCAGGTTTTGCTGGACGGAGATATCGGCATCGAGCGCGCGCGACTGGAACACCACGCCGAGCCGGCTCAATGCCGCGCCCGGCTCGCGCATGATGTCATGGCCGAGAATGCGGATGCTGCCGGAGCGGATCGCATAGAGTCGTGTGATGAGCGAAAACAGCGTCGACTTGCCGGCGCCGTTCAGGCCCAGCAGCACGGTAAACGACGCCGGCATGACGGTCAGGCTGACGTCGTCGAGGGCGATCTGGGGACCATAACGATGGCCGACATGATCGACGTCAAGTGCGGGCGGACCGGCCGCTTTATGGGAATCCATCGGGATGCCTGGCTGCTCAGTTTGGACCAATCGCGGGGCCCCGCGGCCATCCGTCGACCAGGACCGATCGGCCGAGGTTCGAGGCGGCGGCATCGGTTCCATGTCGAACCCGCTCTGGCGCGCGCTGCGCAGCATAGC
>JAJYAH010000224.1 GCA_021779635.1 Pseudomonadota bacterium
AAGGGGCGACTGGCGATCAGGCTGCCGACATCGCCGCGAAATCCGCCGTCCTCGGCTCGGTCGCGACGCGTCTCCGGCAGCGCCAGCGCGATCCCTGCGGTCACCAGGATGGATGCGGCGGTGATGACGTAGAAGATCGCGCGCCAGCCGAAGGCGGTCTCCAGTAGGCCGCCGGTGAGCGGGCTCAACATCTGCGCGATCATCATCACCGCGATCACGAGGCTGATCATGGCGCCGACGCGTTCATGGGGATAGAGATCGCGAATAATGGCGCGGCTCACCACCATGCCGGTGGCGCCGCCCAGCGCTTGCAGGAAGCGCGCCGCGATCAATTGCGGCAGGGTCTCGGCAAAGATGCAGCCGACGCTTGCCGCCACCATCAGCCCGAGGCCTGCAAGCAATACCGGGCGGCGTCCGAATCGGTCCGACAGCGGGCCCATGATGATCTGTGAGCAGGCGATGCCCACCATGTAGAGTGACACCGTCATCTGCGCGATCGAAATGTCGCGCCCGAACGTGGTGGCAAGCACGGGCAACGCCGGCACCAGCATGTACAGCGAAACCGGCGCCACGCCCGTCATGGCGACAAGCAGCAGCAATGTGATCCGGGATGTCGCCTTGCCGGTTTGGTCTTTCGCCGCCGCGGGCGGCTTGCCCGTCACTCCATGCATTCAGGTCCGATCCAATCTCGTGAATCGGACTGTAACGCCATCGTTCCGCGCGAATACGCTCGTTTCGGAATGCGGCTATTCCGTTTTCGGGAGGCGTGTAACTACAGCGGCGCGGTCGCGGTGTCGAGCCAGGCTTGGGTGGCCTCGTCCAGCGAGGGACGAACCTCGCGGCGCACCCGGGCGTGATAGTCGTTGAGCCAGAGCAGCTCTTCGGCACTCAGCATGTTCAGGTCGATCAGCCTGGCATCGATCGGCGCCAGGGTCAGCGTCTCGAAGGCGTTCACCGGCTTCTCGGCGCCGGCGATGTCGGCGCCGACCACCAGTTCGAGATTCTCGATCCGGATCCCGAACCCATCAGTCTTGTAATAGCCGGGTTCGTTGGACAGGATCATGCCGCGCCGGAGCGGGGTGGTGCCGAGCTTGGAAATGCGCGCCGGGCCTTCATGCACCGACAGATAGCTGCCGACGCCATGGCCGGTGCCGTGATCGAAATCGATCCCGGCTTGCCACAGGAATTGCCGCGCCAGCGAGTCGATCTGCGCGCCGGTGGTGCCGTCGGGAAAGACGGCGCGCGCGATCGCGATATGGCCGCGCAGCACGCGGGTAAAACGGTCGCGCATCTCCGCGGTCGGCATTCCGATCGCGATGGTGCGGGTGACGTCGGTGGTGCCGTCTTCATATTGCGCGCCGGAATCGATCAGCAACAGGTCGCCGGGCACGATGCGGCGATTGGTCTTGCGGGTGACGCGGTAGTGCACAATGGCGCCGTTCGGTCCGGTGCCGGCGATGGTCGGGAACGAGACATCCTTGAGCGCGCCGGTCTCGCGGCGGAACGTCTCCAGCGCCTCCACCGCATCGATCTCCGTCAGCGCGCCTGAGGGCGCCTCGCGGTCGATCCAGGCGAGAAACCGCGCCAGCGCCACCGCGTCGCGCCGATGCGCGGTCATGGTGCCTGCGATCTCGGTCGCGTTCTTGACCGCCTTGAGCAGGCTCACCGGATCGCTGCCGCGCACCGGCTTGCCGCCCGCGGCGGCGATCAGGCGGCTCAGGGCATCGGCCGCGGTGGCGCTGTCGAGCGCGATCGAGGCGCCTTGCTGGGCGAGTTCGCGCAGCTTCAGCGTCATTGTGTCGGGCTCGGCGACATCGGCGGATTGCTCGAGATGGTCGCGGGCGCTGTTGGACAGTTTGCGGTGATCGATGAACACCGTCGGGCGGCCGTCCTTCGGCACCAGCGCATAGGACAGCGGCAGCGGCGTATGCGAGACGTCGGCGCCGCGGATATTGAAGGTCCATGCCACCGCATGCGAATCCGACAGCACCAGCGCATCGACGCCGAGCCGGGTGATCTCAAGCCGGATACGCCGGAGTTTGTCGGCCTCGGTTTCGCCGGAAAACTCCGTGCCATGAACGGTGACCGGGCCGAGCGGCGGCGCCGGGCGTTCGGTCCACACGGAATCCAGCGGGTTGCTGTCGACCGCGATCAGTTCCGCGCCGGCCTTGGCGCAGACCGCAGCCAGCCGCTCGGCTGCCGCCGACGTCTGCAGCCACGGATCGAATCCGAGCCGGTCGCCGGCGACGAGGTGCTTCGCCAGCCAGGTCTCCGGCGAGGGGTCGACCAGCGGCTCGATGCTCCAGGCATGGATATCGACCTGTTTTGCGGCTTGCAGCGTATAGCGGCCATCGACGAAGACCGCAGCCTGCCGGGTCAGGACGATGGCGAGGCCGGCCGACCCGGTAAAGCCGGTCAGCCACGCCAGCCGCTCTTCGGACGGCGCGACATATTCGTTTTGCTGCTGGTCGGCGCGGGGGATCACAAATCCGGTCAGCTTCCGGCGCGCCAGTTCCTCGCGAAAGGCCGCCAGCCGCGCCGTCAGCGCAACGCCGCTTTCGGGTTCCTCGAAGGTCTGGAAATGGGCTTCGTACATCGTCTGACTACTCTAGAGCGTTTTCCAGCGAAGTGGATACCGGTTCGCGGGAAGAAAACGCGTCAAATGAAGGAGAAGAACTGCTTCCGTTCCGATTTGATCGGAACGGAAGCAGTTCTGGGTTTGTGGGAGGAAGTCCGCAATGCGAGCGCTAATCGTCTCAATTTGGCATAGATTATGCTTGAATAGTTTCATCTGCATTAGACGGGATAGAACACTTTGCTGGCACAGGCAGTTGATCTGACGAGTTCTTGGAAAGTTCAGTCTTTGGCAATTCGGTCTCTGGCAACTCGGTCTTGGGAATTTCCAGACGTGTTTCAACTCAACGACGAGGGGATACACAATGCCTGCTTTTACGTTTGAGAAGATATCGCCCGAGAAGATATCGCCGCAGGCTCGCCGTAGCTCGATTCCTGCCATCGAGAAAAAGCCGCGCGGTGTCATCTTTCAGGTTCTGGATCGTTTCGTCGCGGCGCGGGTGAAGCTGAGGCTCCGCAAGGATAAGGGCATCGTCGCCCGCCGCGGACCAACGCCGCAGGATTAAGGATTTTCATCCCGCGTTGCGCATCAGAAGGCTGCTCCAGCCTTCGATTTTGAGATGCCGCTGCAGAACCAGCCCGCGCGCGCGGTAGGCCGCGATCACGCTTTGGGCCTGATGCGGCAGCAACCCGGAAAGAATAACCCGCGCCGATGGCGCCAGGTGATGAGCCATCGGTGTTGCCATCTGCCGCAGCGGGTTGGCCAGAATATTCGCCAGCACCAGATCGAACGGGCCACGGCTTGCGAATTGCGGCGCCGAGAAGCCGGTGGCTTGGATCGTGGTCACCCAATTCCCTGTAACGTTGAGCCGGGCGTTGTCGCGCGCCACCCGCACCGACAGCGGATCGATGTCGCTGGCCAATACCTTCGCCCGCAACGCCTTCGCCGCCGCGATCGCCAGCACGCCGGTACCGGTCCCCACATCCAGCACGCGCCGGGGGCGCCAGGCCTTCAGCACGTGATCGAGCAGCAGCAGGCAGCCGCGCGTCGTGCCGTGATGGCCGGTGCCGAACGCCAGCGCCGCCTCGATCTCGATGCCGAGCTTGTTGGGCGGAATGGTCGAGCGGTCGTGCTGGCCGTGCACGATGAAGCGCCCGGCGCGCACCGGCACCAGCTCCTCCAGCGCGGCCTTGACCCAGTCCCTGGCTTCCACCGTATCGAAGGCGATCTCCTGCGCCACGTCGCCGCCGGCGGCGATGCCGACCAGTTCGCGGATCGAAATCTCGTCGGGCGGCTCGGCAAAATGCACGGTGATGTCCCAGCGCCCGTCGCCGGGCCGCTCGAACGCGGCGATCGCGGCCTGGCCCTCGAAAAAGCTCTCGGTCAACAGGTCGACCACGCGCCGCGCGGTTTGCTCATTGCCGATGGCGAAGGTGGCTCGGTGGGTCGAGGGGGTGAGGGTGGTGGTCATTAAAGGCCTGGAAAAGCAAAAGGCGAGATCGAGAGCGTCGTGAAGGAGCCGCGCAGTTTTTCAAAGCGATATACACCGAATCTACCCGGATTATTCACAGTTAATCGCCCTCATTTGCGCAGGCTTATCAACAACGTCACCGCGAGCTTAGCGAAGCAATCCATGCGGCAAAAGAAGAACAAGAATGGATTGCTTCGTCGCTTCGCTTCTCGCAACGACGGTGGGGCACAACTTCACATTCTCGCCGCGCGGATAGCGCCCGAGTTTTGTTTGAACATTCGCCTTCTGAAAACAGAGGGCGTGGGGAATGCCGGGTGCCCGATGCACCCGCAGCCGCGCGTGGTGTGTAGTAAACACGCGCGTTAGTCACCACGGTCGCACCGGGATCACCCGGCATTCCCGCACGCGATGGTTTTAACGGTTTCCTCCGCGCTCTCCCGGGTGACCGGGCTTTCTTGCCACCCTCGCCCCGCAGATCATCCTGCGGGACTTGACGCCAGCGTCGGGGCGTCAGGACCACACGGCTTCGCCGTCCGCGTCAGTGCCGCTCGTCCGCGCAAGATGTTTGCGCTGTCGTGCTTCCGCGGCCATCGCATCCCCTGCCCTACGTCCGTGACGATCGCGAAACGCCCCTTTGTGTGGGCCGGGATGGCGAGACTATGGAAGTGATTTGGGTAAAAAGAGAAGGGACAATATTTTTGCGAGAAGGGCTGGACAGTGAGTCGGTGATGGGCCCGGCGACGGGCGGGTTTGTAAAATGATCCGCCAATCAGCAGCGCAGTCGTCGTGGCCGCGCAGGAGCTGCGGTCGTCCGTCCACCGCCTGTCCACATCGCACACAAGGCTTGTCCACCGCCTTATGCACCGAAACATACCGTGTCGATTCAAGGGTTTGCCGGCCTGTTTCCACGGGGATGCGCGACATCGCGCGGCTCGACGGCTACGTCCCCGGGGGATATCCTCGCTCCTCGAAGGGAACCGTGCTCTCAATGCGGAATGGGCTTTACTCGCTCCACATGCATATGCTTGACGGCGTGAAGGGTCGCGACAGCGGGGTGATCATCCTGCGCGACGGTAGGCTGATCGGCGGCGGTCCCTATTTCTGGTCGATCGGCACCTACACCGTGGGCGACGGGACCTGGAAGGGCGAGTTCACCACCAATCAGCACACGCCGCTGCCGGATCGCTTCGCACGCCCGCTTGCCGGCGGGCAGGAAGTCACCAGCGGGTTTTCAGGGACGTTTACGGATGACGGGGCGGAGGTGTTCGGCACGTCCCTGGTGGGCACGAGAAGCCTCGGCTTTAGCGCCACCCTGAAGCGATTGGCGGACGATTGAGGCGCCGTGGCTGCCGGTGGGCCCGGTAGTGTCTCACTCGATCGGCACAGCCAATCCACGGCTTCTCCACTGAGTCATACGCAAGTCTTCAACAACCTTTCCACAGCCTGTCCACCGGCTTGTCAACTGGTTGATCCCAGCTTCTTGTCATTGCGAGGAGCCAACGGGTCGCGCGAATGCGCGCCCGATGACAGGCTCCGCGACGAAGCAATCCATTCTTGCATGCGTTATGGATTGGTTCGCTGCGCTCGCAATGACGATGTGGCGACCACCGTCCATCCCCTCAGCCAAACAGCGCCCGGTGATCCCCCAGGATCACGCGCGCGGCGTTGTGGCCGGGGGCGCCGGTGACGCCGCCGCCGGGATGGGCGCCGGAGCCGCAATGATAGAGGCCCTTCAGCGGCCCCCGATAATCGGCGTGGCCGAGCATCGGTCGCGCCGAGAACAATTGATTGAGGCTCAAGGCGCCGTGGAAGATGTCGCCGCCCAATAGCCCGAACTGGCGCTCCAGATCGAGCGGCGACAGGATTTGTCGCCCGATCACGCTAGCCGCAAAACCCGGCGCGTATTTGTCCACCGTCGCGATCATGAGATCGGCGACTTCCTCGCGATGTTCGTCCCACGATCTTCCATCCGGCAACTCCGGTGCGACGTGCTGGCAGAACAGGCTCGCGACATGCTGGCCCGGCGGGCTCAGCGTATCGTCGAGGGTCGAGGGGATCAGCACCTCGACCACTGGCTCGCGGCTCCAGCCGTGGGTCCGCGCGTCCTGCCAGGCGCGATCCATATAATCGAGGCTCGGGCCGATGATGATGCCGGCGGTCACATGATCGCCGGCGCCCGGAAGGGCCGTGAAGGAGGGCAGGGCATTGAGGGCGACGTTGATGCGGAACGTGCCGGAGCCGTTGCGCCAGTTCGTGATGCGATCGAGAAATGGCGCCGGCAAGGCCTCTGCCGGCACCAGCCGCGTGTATAGCAGTTTCGGGTTGACGCTGGAGGCGACGTATCCGGCGCGAACGGTTTTGCCGTTGTCGAGGACGACGCCCACCGCGCGTTCGCGCTCGACGATCACCTCGCGCACGCCGGCCTCCAGTTCGATATCGACGCCATGGCCGCGCGCCGCGCTCGCCATTGCACTTGTGATCGCGCCCATGCCGCCGATGGCGTGGCCCCAGACGCCCTTCTTGCCGTTCACCTCGCCGAACGCATGATGCAGCATCACGTAAGCAGAACCGGCGGCGTAGGGGCTGGCATAATTGCCGACAATGGCGTCGAACCCGAACAGCGCCTTGACGAGGTCGCTCTCGAACCGGTCGTCCAGCATCTCGCCGGCCGAGCGCGTGAACAGATCGAGCAGGCTGCGTTGCTGTTCGAGCGATAGCCTGCGCAGGATGTTGGCGGTGCCAAGCGCGTTGAAGGCTTCGCTGATCGTGCCGAGGCTGAACCCTTCCATGAGGTTCGGCGGCGCGCGCAACACGAATTCCCGCAGCACATCGGCGATCACTTCCAGCTCGCGCGTGAAGGCATCGATCCGGCCGACATCGCCTGGGCTGAGCTTGGCCACCGACGCCTGGGTGCGGCCTTCGCCGGTCAACAGATAGCTGCCATCGGGGGCGGGGAGGAAATTCTGCGCGCGGCGTTCGACCATCCGCAGGCCGTGATCGGCGAGCTTCAAATCCGAGATGATCTGCGGGTTGAGCAGGCTGACGGTATAGGCCGCGACCGAATTGCGAAAGCCGGGATGAAATTCCTCGGTTACTGCCGCACCGCCCACCACCTTGCGGCGGTCGACCACCTTTACGCGCAGCCCGGCCATCGCCAGATAGGCCGCGCAGGTGAGGCCGTTATGCCCGGCGCCGATGATGACGACGTCCGTTTCGGTCATGGCTGGTTCATGTGCCTGTTCCGTCATTCCGGGGCGTGCGAAGCACGAACCCGGAATCTCGAGATTCCGGGTTCATCGCTGCGCGATGCGCCGGAATGACGTTTGAATATCGAAGTCTCGAACGCTAGCACAGCCTCAACTTGCGGTTTTGCCGTCCCGGCCCCGGATTGCTCGCCGCGCGACCCTATGCTCCATTGGCGCGCCTTGCCGATCATCCCACTGCCGGCGCCCGCCGGGAGCCTCTCGTTCGACACGTTTCCGCCTGGAAGCGTTTTGCCGGAGTTTTCATGACGTCATCCGATACGTCCGCTGCCGCGGGCCGGCCTTCCGCAGCGCGAAACAGGCTGGTGCTGATCGTCTACACCGCGGCGATCTTTGTCAGCGCGTTGCTGCTGTTCTCGGTGCAGCCGCTGTTCACCAGGATGGTGCTGCCGCGGCTCGGCGGTTCGCCCGCGGTGTGGTCGGTGGCGATGGTGTTTTTCCAGTCGTTGCTGCTCGGCGGCTATGCCTATGCGCATTATTTGATGCACTTCCGCAACCGCACGATTCCGGTGGCGATCCATCTGGCGCTGCTGCTGATCGCTTTGCTGACGCTGCCGCTGTCGATTGCGAACGGGTGGGGCGAACCACCATCGGGCGGCTATGCGTTCTGGCTGCTGGGTTTGTTTGCGGTCTCGATCGGGCTGCCGTTCTTCGCGCTGGCGGCCAATAATCCGCTGCTGCAGGCCTGGTTCGTCCGCACCGGCCATCCGAACGGACCGGACCCATATTTCCTCTATGCCTCCTCCAACATCGGCAGCTTCCTGGCGCTGTTGTCCTATCCGGTGCTGCTGGAGCCGCTGTTCACGCTGCGCACGCAAAACCTGATCTGGACCGGGTGTTATGGACTGTTGATCGTCCTGATCGCGGCCTCCGGCGTATTGCTGTTGCGCTCGCCGGCGTCGGCGGCGGTCGATGTGCTGGCCGAGGATACCGGCGCCCCGGCGCCGGCCTGGATGCTGCGCGCGCGATGGATCTTTCTCGCCGCGGTGCCGTCGGGTCTCCTGATCGCGGTGACCGCGCATATCTCCACCGACATCGCCGCGGCGCCGCTCTTGTGGGTGCTGCCGCTGTCGCTCTATCTGTTGACCTGGGTGCTGGTATTCCAGTCGCGCCCCTTGCTGCCGCACAAATGGATGTTGCTGGCTCAGCCGCTGGCGATCGCCGGCGTGATCGTGCTGCTTGCCATCGGCGGCGAACAGAATCTGCTGCTGACGCTCGGAGGCAATCTGCTTTTTTTCTTCGTGATCGCGATGGCGTGCCATGGCGAACTGGCGCGTACCCGCCCGGCCGCGAAATATCTCACCGGCTTTTATGTCGCGCTGTCGTTCGGCGGCATGGTCGGCGGATTGTTCGCCGGCCTGATCGCGCCGTTTACGTTCTCCTGGGTCGCCGAATACCCGATCCTGCTGGCATTGGCGGCGTTGTGCCGGCCGCCCGGCGGCAACGAGCGGTTGGCGGCTGGCTGGAGCCGCTGGTACTGGCCGTTTCTCGCCGTGCTGGCAGTGGTGCTGATCGCGCCGTCCTGGTCGGATGGCAAGATCACGAACGAAATCATGACGTGGCTGATTGAAAACCGGGTCTGGGTGATCGGCGCAATCGGGGTGCTCTCGGCCTTGCTGGCGCTCGGATTGAATGCCAACCGCTGGAAGATCTTTGCAACGGTGGTGGTGGCCCTGGTGCTGATCCGGGCCTATCCAGGCGACGGCGGCCGCGTGGACACCGTGCGCAGCTTTTTCGGCGTCCACAAAATATCGG
>JAJYAH010000225.1:0-6953 GCA_021779635.1 Pseudomonadota bacterium
TTTAGCGAAAACGATCTTTGGTACCGGACCGGAGATTTGCTGCAACGGGACGAGGATGGTTTCTATTACTTCGTCGACCGGCTCGGCGACGCTTTCCGGTGGAAGGGAGAAAACATTTCGGCCACTGAAGTGGCCTCGGTAATAGCCGGTTGCTCTGGAGTGGTTGATGCCGTCGTGTTTGGTGTGAGATTGCCGAATTACGAAGGACGGGCCGGCATGACGGCAATAGCGGTAGAGGCGCGTTTTGATATCGCCAAATTTTGGAATGAGATTCACGAGCGCTTGCCGTCATATGCAAGGCCCGTCTTTGTGCGCCGCTGTAATGTCATCGACCGGACGCCCACGTTCAAGCTTAGTTCAAGCCGGCTTAAGGCGGATGGTTATTTACAGGTTCCGGTCGAGGATCTCTGGTTCGACGATTGGAAGTCGAAAACCTATATCAATTTCACCGCTGAGCTGCGCGTGATGCTTGAGCGCGGCAATTTGAAGGTCTGAGTGAACTTTTGAAACGATGTTTGTAGCGTCTGGAGAAGATGAAATGAAAATCTGTGTCGCTATCGCCAGCCGCAACCGGCCCGATGACATAGCGACGATGCTGGAACTTCTGAATCAGCAGACTCTGCAGCCGCACGGCATCATTCTTTCGGTCACCGGCCCGGCGGATTTGCCGGCGCGTATGCCAATGGGCGTACAGGTAGTGGCCGGTACGGCGGGCCTATGCGCTCAACGCAACCGGGCGCTAGACGCGGTGCCCACGGATTGCAACGTTGTTTTGTTTTACGACGACGACTTCATTCCCAGCCGGCATGCCATTGAAGGCGTGGCGTCGCTGTTTAAGGTTCACCCCGATATCGTGGGAGCTACGGGGCTGGTGCTGGAAGATGGTATTTGCAAAGGTGGTATTAAACTCGCGGATGCGCTTCGGATTGTTGACGAGTACGATGCTGATATGCTGCCGGAACCTAGAATAGAGGATTCGAGTTCCACGTATGGGTGCAATATGGCGTTCCGCATGAGTGCCGCTGCCGCACTTCGCTTCGACGAGCGCCTGCCGCTCTATGGGTGGCAGGAGGATGTAGATTTTTCCGCCCGAATCCAGGCGTTCGGCGCAGTGGTCTCCACCAATCTGTTCGCCGGAGTTCATCGCGGGGTGACAAGCGGGCGCTCGCCGGGACGGGCGCTTGGATATTCGCAAATCATCAATCCTAACTATCTGGTGGCAAAAGGAACGATGTCACGCACGCATGCTACGAGACTGATGGTCCGAAACCTGATCGCCAACCATCTACGGGCATTCTATCCGGAACCGCATATTGACCGAAAGGGCCGAGCCCGTGGCAATTGGGCCGGGTTGCTTGATCTGTTCCAGGGAAAAAACCAGCCCGAAAATATTCTTCGCTATTAGATACACGTTGCAGCGTTCAGTCAGTGGCGGAATTTGGTTTCACTCCTGCGCAATCTGATATGACGAACGCGGCGTCGTGAAAGAAGGTAGGCTACGATGTCGTTAAAAATTGAGCAGGAACGCATGGCTTCACAAGAAATTGCGGAGGTCGCGTTGAAGGTGGAGCCGTTCGATGCCTATGTCCACGTAGCCTATGGCTATGATTCCGTGAAATGGCAGAAAAACTGGCGGGAGGGCAAGGTTCTCGGTCTGAACGAAGAGTTTCCATATGGCTACCATCGCGCCGCGGAGTATGGTGCCTCGGTCGTGTATTCCACGGATCACGCGGAAGGCAGGCTGCAGAAGCTTCTAAGATATGGGATTCGTGGCCTGCTGGGGTTTGACTTCGTCCACGCATGGCGGAATCGCAAGGACGTTTTACGGGCCGATGTCATCTGGACGCATACCGAATCACAATCTTTGGCGATCCTGGCGCTATTGGCAATCATCACGCCGAAAACACGGCCGAGGCTGATCGGGCAGGTTGTTTGGTTGATCGACGAATGGCCCCGACTTAGTGTTTTTCGCAAGGCGCTTTATCGGTGGCTGCTGAAGGATGCCGACATACTAACTTTCCATTCGCCACTTAACGTTGATGCCGCCAAGGCGCTGTTTCCCGGCACGCGTATCGAATTCGTGAAGTTTGGTATCAATACCGATTATCCAACATTGCCGCGGCCGGACTCGCCGGGCGAGAAAATCCGCGTATTGTCCGTGGGAAATGATCGTCACCGAGACTGGGCAACCCTGATTAACGCTGCTAAAGGGGCAGACGACATCGAATTTCGCTTGCTGACGACCACGTACAAATTACGTGGCGAGCATGATAACGTGGCCGTCATCCGCGTTAATTCCAACGAGGAGCTTTTTGCACAATTCGAATGGGCGGACATGCTCGTCCTGCCGCTCAAGCCCAATTTGCACGCATCGGGCATAACCGTGATCGAGGAGGCAACGATCCTCGGCGTGCCCGTTATCGCGACCAATGCTGGCGGACTGGATGCCTATTTCCGTGAAGGCGAGGTCCATTACATCGGTCCGTCAGATCAGGTTGCGATGCGCAATGCGATACGTCGCCTTGCAGCGAACCCGCTGCTTTGCCGGTCGCTGGTCGCCAATGCGAAGCGCCGCATGAAGGATGCTGCGATCAGCTCGCGGGATTATGCGAAGCACCATGTCGAATTGTCAATGGAACTGCTTAGCGCCGTGAACTGACGCCTGACTGCCAGGATTGTCAGTCTGCAGGCGAGGGCCTGCCTGGCCTTACCATGTCTCTCAGTCCAGAGAGATCAGAGACCAAATGCTTTCGGTCAAGCAGGACGATCGCCGCGCCAAAGGCGATAGCGCCCATGGCCAATGAAAAAACAAGTCCGGCAATATGATCGCCGCAATATCGTTGCCCTGTCCATGCGACCCCGCCTGCGAAGAAGCTCGCCGCCAGGGGACCCACCAGCGCTCGCAGAACGGGCAAGGGTTCGCATCCGGTAATTGCGGCCGGACCAAAGATCATCACAAGAGCGTAAACGGCGTTGACGCTGGCCACGCCATAGGCAACGCTGGTCAACCCGAACCAGAGTCCCAGGCAAACGGCAGCCACTTTGGCGATGCTCAAGCCGATCATCGTGTAAAGCTGAAAGCCGTAGCGATTGCACGCCAGCAGCACGGCACCGTTCTGCGTTCCGAGAACGCTAAGAACATAGGCGGGCAACAATATCTGTAACAGAAGCGTTGCGCCTGCCCATTTTTCCCCCAGAAAAAACGGAATAAGTTCAGGTGCCGTCACCAGGAAAAGCGCGGTTATGGGAAACAGGATCATCCCGAGCAGGCGGGAAAACTGCCGGTGCAGCGCAATGATGTCGCTTTTCTCTTCGCGCAGGGCGCGAATGTAAAGGCTAAGCCATAATGGGTTGGAGATGGCTTCACTGACAAATCTCGGAATCTGATTGGAAAAAGAATAGATCCCGACGGAAGCGGTGCCAAGGGCTTGCCCAAGGCAGACATTCTCGAGCATCCGCCCAGCGAAATCAGAAATCCGAACGCCGACGACAAGGCCGCCGGTCGTGAAATGCGACATCAGGACGGCGGGACGAAATTCGAAGCGAGGCAATTGGAAGGCGGCACGGTTAACCATCAGCGCGCGGATCAAATAGATGGTGACATACTGCCCGATTAGGCTCCACACCCCAGCGCCCTGAAACGCCAGGAATATCCCGAAGCAGGCGCCAAATACGTTGCCCATCAGGTCGGCACTCGCACCGACCGCGATACGGCCCTGCCGATCCAACCGAGCTAGCGACGGAATAGTGATCGTTGTTAACACGATGGTAATGGATAAAACGGCCATCATTCCCGGTAGTCGAGGCTGATGCAGCGCGATGCCAAGTGCGAATCCGGCCCCTGTCAGGCCGGCGGCGAGCAGAATGCCGATGCCAAGCAGGGCCCAGAAGGCGGTTGACCAGATCGGGGATGATTCCGGCTCCTTGACGAGCGAAACGCCCAACCCGGCGTCGGAAAGCGTGCTGACGAAGGCGACAATGGGCATCGCGATGGCATACAGGCCGAATTCGGCTGGCCCCAGCAGCCGCGCCATCAGCGGCAGCGCGAGCATCTGCAGCAGCATCTTCGCAATGCTCACCATGCCGAGGACACTTGCACCGAAGGCTATCTTACGGCTGCTCGGTTTGGGTGAATGATCTTCGGGTCGTCTTTCCGCCATCATCTTCACACCGTCATCGCCTAAACTTCCTTATTCGAGCGCGCCGGGCGGGCAACCGATCCCGAAGGCGTCAGATACACCCCTGCTGATGCGGCAAAAAGCTAGTCTAAAGTATAACGCGGCGTCATGAAGTATAGTCTTGATCCCTACACAATAATTTGTAGAAAATTACTGTCTATGAACCTGAAAAGTGAGGTGCGGCCGCGCCAAGCCATCTTTTTCGTGACCGATCTCGGCTTCGCACTGCCAACGCTTGCATGCGCGCTTGAGGTCCGCAAAAAAGTTCCACGGAACCGCGCCGATATCCGTATCGTGACGACCGATCTGCCGGTCAGGACATTCGGACGCATCGCTGAATTCGCCGCGCCACACGGAATTGAGTTAAACAATCTACCCTGGCCCAGCTTTACCGAATTCGATCATGGCGCCTTCCACAAGACTCATGTTCCGATGTCCTCGCTTGCCCGTTTCTTCATGCTCGATGCGGTACCGGATATCTATGATCGGATTCTCTATCTCGATGGCGATACCTGGCCCCTTGGCGATCCGCTGAAGCTACTTGAGGCAAGTCTTCCCGAAGGCTGCCTGGGGTCGGCGGAGGACCGTAACTATTTCCGCCGGCACGAGGTTGGCCCGGTCGGACGGAAAACCCGCGCCTATTTCTCCGGTCTGGGGATCAATGGCGATAGGGGATATTTCAGCGCCGGTGTGCTACTCGCCGACACCAGGACATGGCGAAAAATCAGCGCCGACGCCTTTGCATATTTTGTCGATAATACCGCGCGCTGTCACTATCATGATCAAAGCGCCTTGAACGCGGTGGCCGGTGAGTGCTGGGTGCGGTTGGCGCCGCAATGGAATTTCATGCATTCATATGCCGAATGGCGGCTGAAACACGGAACCTCCCCCCAGATTCTGCATTTTGCGGGTGGCGACAAACCGTGGACCGTTCCTTACCATCCGTATTATCAAACTTATCAGACAGCATTTGCGCCGTTGCGGGAGCTTGGGTTGCCAATTCAGCAATATTCACAACAGCGGATCGCCGCGTTGGCCAGGCGCGCTCGCCTGCGCAAGCTGCGTGACGCGTTGTTCATTCATCGCAGGCTCTATTACCAATATACCTATGACTATCTGGTCAAAACCTCCGCAATCCAGTAGATGGTTCGGCTGGGTACGGCCATGATGGACGTTTGGTATCAGCGGGCCATACACGTTTCGGGCTTAGCGGGAGCTGAGGTCCGGATTACGGAGGATCGGTCGATGTTAGGAGTTCGGCGATCGGCTACACAAAAGGGTTGGTTTAGCTTGCGGCGAAGATGCCTGATTGCCGCGATGCTGCTATTGGTACCCGCCCCCAGTTCTAAGGCGGAGCTGCAGACGATCGACCTCTCCGGCTACACGCCGAGCTTTGACGAGGATTTTTCGACCCTGGATATTTCCGCCTATGGTCCCGGCACAAGATGGATCGCCCATACGCCATGGAATGGCGATTTCGGTGAAGCCGTGTTCGACAATCCCGGACCGAAGAGCGCGTTTTCGCTTACGCCGAATGGCTTGAACATTACCGCGTACAAGGATGCGGATGGGAAATGGCATTCCGGACTGCTCTGCTCGAAATCTGCTCATGGTGTGGGACCGCGCGGCTTTGCCCAGCAATACGGATATTTTGAGATGCGCGCGAAGTTGCCTTCCGGCCATGGCGTTTGGCCGGCATTCTGGCTGGTTGGCACAAACGATACCGGTCCCGCGCCGGAGCTCGATGTCATGGAAGCCTATGGTGCGTTTCCGGAAAATTTTCGTTCGACCGAGCACATCTGGATCAACAACGTCGATCATCTCCATCTCGGCCATCCGGTGACAGTTCTGAAGGGAATTCTCTCGCGGCAATTCAACACCTATGGCATTCTCATCGAACCCCAAACGACCACCTTTTACTTCAACCGCGTCGCCTATTGGACGACGCCAACATTACCGGCATTCCGTCAACCGATGGCGGTACTCGTTGATTTGGCGCTGGGCGGCGGCTGGCCGATCGACGGTCTGCAGTCTCCGCAGGTCATGCAGATCCAATATATCAAGGTCTACCGGAAGAATTAGCTCTCGCTCCAGCTTACTGGCCAGAGACCGGTTCACAACTCTGGTTTAGCGGCCGCACCCGTATCGGGTCAAGCGCGTGCGATCTGTTCACGGACGGCAAAGGGATCAGAGGCAAGCTTTTCCTCGACGATTTCAAGCAGGCATTGGGCCGCTTGACGCCAGGTTTGACGTTGCGTCCGCGCCAGGCCCCTATTGACCAGTTCCAGGCGCAATGCCCCGTCCGCGATAATGCGCGCGGCGCTGTCGGCAAAGGTCTCCGGCACCGAGGGATCGACGAACAAGGCGGCGTCTCCGCAGGTCTCGCGCAAAGCGGGAATATCGGCGGCGATTACCGGGCAGCCGCAGCGCATCGCCTCGGCGGCCGGCAAACCGTATCCTTCGTAGCGCGACGGAAAAACATAGCACGCGGCCGCATTGTATAATGCCTTCAGGGCTTCATCCGAAACACGACCCACGTAGCAAGCGGGCTGCGGCAACCCGGCCAGGCCGCTGTTGGAATAGGCGCCCCCCTTCAAGTTTCCGGCGATGACAAGCGGCATGCCAAGCTGTGACAGCGCGCTGGCAAGAGGCGCCAACGCTGATAGGTTTTTATGCGCAGCGAGATTGCCGACCGCAAGAACGAAGCGGCGCGGCTGCAGGCCGTGCTCGGATAGGAAGCCAGGATCGGGCATTATCCTGTCCAGGTGATCGGTT
>JAJYAH010000225.1:6963-9060 GCA_021779635.1 Pseudomonadota bacterium
CGGGTATGCTAAGATGCCTGGCGATATCCGCGCGCGACGATTCGGATACGCTAACGATGGCAGTACCGTTGCGACTAAGCCAGAATTGCATCGCTTTGTACCAGGCACGAAATCGTAGCCCATAGGCCTCCGGTACCTTGAATACACCGGCGTCGTGAATGACAACCAGCTGGCGGCTGCAAAATAGCGGTGCCGTGTTGCCAAGGTTGATCAGATAGGCCTGTCGTGCACGCCGGGGTAGCTCCAGTTGCTCCCAGCGATGGCCGTCATGCTTGCCGATTTCCTCGGCGGAGCTTAAAACCGCGCGGCCGCCCCTGGGCGTAAAAATACGCAACCGATCGCCGAGAAGTGCGTCCAGTTCCTTCGCCATCTCAAAGCCAAATCGCTGCACGCCCGTCAATGGCTGGGTTGTGAACCGGCCGTTGAGCACGAACAAAATCTCCCGCTTGCCGAAATCGGCGCTGGCATAGGCCGTGGAATCATATGGATCGTAGCCGTGCGGGTTGAAGGTAGCTCTGATGACACGGTCCTTTCCGAACGGGGGAAGGGTACAGATATCGCGTCGCCGCTCGTAACGGAATTAGATATAAGTATTAAGAATAACCTCCACCGCTCGTTCCACTGCCGCTATGGTCATGGTTCAAAAGTACAATGCTAGCCATACTCGTCCTTAGTGCGATCTTAACAGATTCTATATTCAAATTAAAAAGATTCCTGAATTCAGGGAACTTTTGCATGTCGATGAATGTCGGGGGAATTTCGACAGGCGAATACACGGATACCGTGCGGCATCGCCGCGCATCCGGGAACGTCGTTCGCGCCCTCCCCATCGAGGTATTTATCGCCGCGTGCATCATCGCGGATTTTTCAATCGTAGCGATTATAACGTATTGCGCGCACCCGTTCTCCGATGGTTCCCCCGGTATTGCGCCGGCGGACATCATTTTGGCAGTGGCGCTTGGCGTGATCTGTCACCTCACGTTTCAGCAGGGGCAGCTATACGATATTCGAACGCTGCGAGACGGGCTCCGCTGTTTCGGCCGGCTATTCCTGCGCTGGAGTTTTCTTTGCACACTGATCCTTGCCGCCATCGCTATCGCAGGCATAAAAAATCCGCCACCCTACAATCAGTGGCTGCTATTTTTTCTCGCCGGCATCGGCGGCTTCGCGTTGCAACGCGTAATCATTGGCAAGACATTACGATACAACATAGCGCGCGGGCGGTTCATTCACTCGGTTGCCGTCATTGGTGATCATACAGCTTCCTATATGATCGCTGAAACGCTCAGTCGCGCGGGCTCGGGGATTCATGTCTCGGGCGTATTCCTCGAGCAAGAAATTCTCGGTGAATTAACCGCAGCGCCGGAGAGGGGGCACTCCCTGCGCGACCTTATTGCACGTGAGGACGTTGACAGCGTGATTATCGCCGCACCGGCAATGATGCCGGGCAAAATGAGCGAGTTGTTACGACTTCTTCGAATGTATCCGTCGAATATTTATGCGACACCGGAATCACTGTCACTGCCGACAATGTCGATCGCAGGACTTCGCCAGACCGGTTTTCCGGAGCTGACGCTCGTCCCGCTTGTCAATTGCCCCAACAACAAGGCCGAGCTTCTGGTCAAAAACGCGATAGATCATATAGTGGCGCTGGTGATTGTGATCATGGTCTTCCCTCTCTTGCTCGTCTGTGCGCTTGGAATCGCCTTGTCTGATCGTGGCCCGGTGCTTTTCCGGCAGAAGCGGATCGGCTATAATGGGAATGAGTTTTCAATTCTAAAATTTCGAACGATGTATGTCGCATCCGAACGCAATACCGTCCTTACCACGCGCGACGATCCGCGGGTATTTCCGTTTGGAAGCTTCCTGCGCAAGACAAGCCTGGACGAGCTTCCACAGGTTCTCAACGTGCTGCGAGGAGATATGTCCCTTGTGGGGCCACGCCCCCATATGCCTGAAGCTACGGCGGCCGGAGTGCCGTATTTCGAGGCTGTAGGCGACTACACCGCGAGGCACCGGGTTAAACCGGGAATTACCGGCTGGGCACAGGTGAATGGCTGGCGCGGGCCAACCGAGACGATTGATCAGATCCAGTCC